>JANXCH010000007.1 GCA_025060295.1 Dehalococcoidia bacterium
CCCTCCGCGATGGCCCCGTCCCCCAGCACCACCACCCTGTCGGCCATGCGCGCCACCACCGGGGCGTCGGCCTGCCACTGTCTCTAGAAATCTTCCTTCGAGCGAAAGCGGGGTGCGTTACCACACCTTGCGCAAGCGATAGCGGTTCTGCCCAATGATGATGAGATGTCCTTGCAGATCCCCCAAACGCACTCTCTGAAAGAAGTCCTGTAGAACCGGGTGGAGATTCTCGAAGGTCTGAGGGGAAACCCGTATCAGGAGCAGGGCGGGCAATCCCCCACGACCACGGAACAGGGCTGCAAAGCCAGTATTGCAGGTTATCACTGCGAAACCTCTCTCCTGGGCGAAGGCATAAATCCTTTCGTCGGTTGCACCCGCTAACCCGAACTCCCGAACGTCGCATGCCTCAATCCCTAGGCTCTTCAAGAACGCCGTTGTCTTGGGCGACAAGTTCTGGTCTAGAAGAAAGCGCACCCCTTACCGCTCCATAATCATTTCTTCCTCCCGCACGACCCGCAGGGCATACTCTAGAGCCGCCCGCACATCCTCCTCGCTCAATTCCGGATAGTATTCCAGAATTTGCCCAATGGTATAGCCCCCAGCCAGCAGGCTGAGAATGTTCTCCACCATAATACGTGTCCCCCGCACCACCGGCTTCCCATGACAGATAGCGGGGTCTATGACGATGCGCGCCTGCTCCATCCCCTTCCTCCAGAGTCTGTGAGGCGGTTAGGCTCTCACGCGTCTACGCCGCGTCCTGCGGGCGGTGTGCCCTCCGCGATGGTTCCGTCCACCAGCACCACCACCCGGTCGGCCATGCGCGCCACCACCGGGTCGTGGGTGGCTGTAACCACCGTCACCCCCTCCTGGTGGGCCAGCGACTGCAACAGAGTGGCGATCTGCATCCCCGTCGCCGTATCCAGTTCCCCTGTCGGCTCGTCGGCGAACAGCACCAGGGGGCGGGTGGCGATGGCCCGCGCAATGGCCACCCGCTGCTGTTCGCCCCCCGACAGCTCATAGGGACGATGCTGGGCACGGTGGGCCAGCCCCACCTTCGTCAAGGCGTCCAGCACCCGTTGGCGTCGCTCCCGTGCGGGCACCCCGTTCACCCGCAGGGGCAATTCCACATTCTCATAGGCCGACAGCAAGGGCAACAGCCCGTAAAACTGGAACACAAAGCCAATTTTCTTGCGCCGCACCTCCACCACCTCCTTCTCGCCCAAACGCGTCAAGTCCTGCCCATCCAGAAGCACACGGCCCTGGGTGGGGCGATCCAAAGTCGCCAGAATGTTGAGGAGGGTGGTCTTGCCCGAGCCCGAGCGCCCCATAATGGCCAGGAACTCCCCGCGCCGCACCTGCAGGTCCACCCCCCGCACCGCCACCACCTCTTGCCCCCCACTGCGGAACACGCGCCACACCCCCTGCGCCTCCAGGACAACGGGCTGGCTCTTAGGGGGCATGGCTTCCCTCCTGGGCAGGGGCGATGATGGCCCTCCCCTCTTGCACAGTCAGACGGGTGCGCCCCTTTAAACCCAAACTCTGCACCACCTCCAGGGGCAGTTGCATCCGCCCCACCTGGTCCACCACAAGGAACTCCTCCTCCCGCCCCTCCTCGCCGGCGCGGAAGGAGGGGAGATGCACCCGCTCACTGGCGATGCGGCCATCGCGGATGCGCACCACCCGATCGGCCCAGCGCCCGGCGCCGGGGTAGTGAGTTACCAGCACGATGGTAGTGCCGTAGGTGGTGTTCACCTCCCGCAAAGCGCGGAACACCTCTTCAGCCGTGCGGGTGTCCAGTTCCCCCGTCGGCTCGTCGGCCAAAAGCAGAGGGGGCTGATTGGCCATAGCCACGGCGATGGCCACCCTCTGCTGTTCGCCCCCCGACAGTTGATGGGGGAGGCGACGGGTCTTATCCCCCAGGCCCACCCGCTCCAGCAGTTCCCGCGCCCGCTTGCGTCGGGAGAAGATGCCCACCCCCGCCAGCGCCATAGGCAGTTCCACCTGCTCCTGGGCCGTCAGATAGGGGAGCAGGTTGCGCCCCGCCGACTGCCACAGGAACCCCACCTCCTTGCGCCGGTAGGCGATACGGTCGGCCTCGGTCATAGCCAGCAGGTCCCGCTGGCCCACCCATACCTTCCCGGCCGAGGGACGGTCAAGTCCTGCCAAGATGTTCAGGAGGGTGCTCTTGCCGCTGCCACTGGCCCCAATGATGGCCAAAAACTCCCCCTGATGCACCACCAGGTCAACGCCCCGCAGGGCCACCACCTCCAAGTCGGCCCGCTTGTAAATCTTGAACAGGTCTTGGCAGACGATGAAGGGTTTGCCGTCGCCTTCCATTGGTGTTCTCCTTTCCCCTGTGTCCAGACACCCCCGGCGGAGCGTGGGAGGCGGGGAGGCGTTGCCCCTCCGCCCTGCCCCGTGCCCTCACCCCTGGGGGCCATCCCCAGACCCCCGCCCGAAGGGGCTCTGCCCCTTCGGCGCTTCCCCGAGCCACCAGCCGCCCACAGCGACACCCCACCCCCCAAGTCTTGTGCAGGGTGGGCATTCCTTCTCTACTCCCCCCTCCTTAGGACGCCCTGCAGGTCCAGACGGGCAGCGACCCACGCCAGGACAGCCGCCGCCACACCTGCCCCCAGGGCCAGCACTCCATACACCGCCAGCAAGCCCAGCCAATGGGTCTCCAACACCATGGGCGGAGTGATACGCCGCCCCGTCTCCGCCACCTCCAGCAGAGGGAGCAAACCCGACGCCATCCGATGCCCTGCCCAGGTGCCTAGCCCGATGCCCACCACAACGACCAGGATAAAGTTGAACCACACCACCCCCGTCAACTGCCGACGGGTGAAGCCTATCGCCCGCAGAAGGGCATATTCCCCCTCCCGGGCGCGGGTATCCAGGAACAGATAGAGGCTGATGGCCGAAGCGCTGGCCATAACGGTTACGCCGAAGGCCAACAGCACCAGACCCGCCCACCCCGCTGTGAGCAAGGGGTCGTGCTGCCGCCTCTGCATCGCCTCCCGCGCCGACATAATGGACGAGGGGCGTATCCCCACCCGCTCGAGGGCCTGACGAAGCACCTGGGGGGAGAGGTGTGCTCCCGGCTCGGCGCGCACCCAGGCCTCCACCGTCGTTTCCAGCAGGCGCGGGGCGTGCAGGGCTAAGTAATGGATCAAGGGCTGCAGGGGAACGACCAGGAAAGGCTCCTCCTGCGGGTACAGGGTGGGGAAGTAGTCCACCTGCCCCACGATGCGCAGGGGCACCGCCGTGGACAGCACGCTGGCCGTGACGCGTTCCCCCACCTCCAGACGGGCCGCCTCCCGCAGCGTCCTGCTGAACAGGGCGGGAATGGGCTCCGCAGGGGGGCCGGGGCGGATGCCTCGCGCCCCCAGGAACCCCCCACTCCAGGTGAACAGGGCGGTGGGCTTTCCCTCCGTGCGGGGCGATGCACTGCTCATGCTCAGGGTCTGCACCCCCGGCTGGGACGGGTCCTCCAACACGCTCCACCCCTGCACATCCGCAAACCCCTCCAGGAGCACCTCCCCCTCGCGCCCCAGAGCCACGATACCATCCAGGAACACGGCCCCCGGCTCGTTCTCGTTGCGCTGCACCACAACGGTCAGGGCCTGCAGAGTATAGGGGGGGTGCAGGGGGAGCACCTCCTCGCGCGGCAGACGCCCCAGGCGCGTGGGGACAATGGGGGCCTCCAGACGCCTCCACCCCCGATACCCCAGACCTCCCACCACCACATCAAACCACTGCCCCTGCGCATCGGTGAATCGGGCCACCAGACGCGCCCAGGGGAGGGGACGCCCCGGCATCGCCCATACCCCGATGGCTGTCGCCGTCGGGGGAAGGGTTATCCCCCCTGTGGGAGGGGACGTGGAGAGAACCTGCACCCTGTGGCGCAAAGAGGAGCCTACCAGCCCCTCCCGATCCCACGCCACCAGCCCAATGGTGGAGGGGTCAACAGCCAGCAGGCTCGCTGAACGCCCGAACCCTTCGGACATAATCCCCACCGAGGCCCGCAGGGCATCCGATACCTCCGCCACCCCCGGCACCTCCCGCAAAGCCCGGCTGGCTGGCCGACGGGAAAGCAACCGCTCCAGCCCCGTATAGGCGATGCGGTAGTCGGCGCCCACTTCATACAGGGCCTGCTCCCGCTGGCTGCGCTCCTGGGTGGTGCGAAAGGCGGTGCCAAACACTCCCAAACTGGCCGCCAGAATGAGGAGCACCACCAGGCTCCCACTGGGCAGGGGATCCCGGGCCGCCCGACGAAAGCCCTGCACCAACCACACCGGCCCCCTCCGCTCCGCCACCGTGCTCAAGAGGGCAACAAAGAGGGGGAAGAAGCGGAGCACCAACAGCCCCACAGCCACCAGCCCTAACACCGGACCCAGAAGCAGGGTCAGATCCACGTGCAGGTCGCCCCCCAACGGGCGCACCAGGAAGGAGCCTCGGCTCCGCAACTGCCACCACAGCATCCCCATCAACCCCAGCAGGAGGATGTCCAGAAAGGTGCGATGCAGGAAAGGCAGGGGATTGGGGCGGGCCAAGGACAAGCGCAAGTCCACAATGCTCCAACGGGAGACGCTGAGCATGGACAGGGCCAGCACCAAGGCGCTCAGGAAGGCCCCCAGCACCCCTAACCCCAGCACCCGCCACGAGAAGGCCGACCACACCACCTCCCGCACCCCACTGGCGGGGAACAGGGTTCCCACGGCCATGGCGAACCCCACGGCTAGCAGAGGCCCCCCCACCAGCGCCGGCACCGCCAGCACCGCCCCCTCCAGGAACGCCATCAGCAACACCTGCCCCCGCGATGCCCCGCGGCTCCGCACAATGGCCACCTCCCCCGCACGGGCGCGAGCCAAAAACCCCCCCACTAGGGACAGGTAATACAGGATGATCCCTACCACCAGGAACACTAAAAGGAACAGGGGGATGCGCGCCACCACGACCCGCTCCTGGTAGCGGGTTAGGATACGGTCCAGGCGCGTCTGGACGGAGCCGTTGGCACGTTGATGGTGCACCGCCCCAATGGCCCCCAGCAGAGTCGCCTTCAAGGGAGCCACCTGGGCAGGCTTCAACCCCTCCCGATTCAAGTAGACATACCACAGAAAGTCGGTGAAAAGGCCGTGCCACCGCGTCGCCACCTCCCCCAGCAGGACCGTGGGATGCACCCACAGGGGCACCGTCGTCCATGTCCCCCCCACCTGGGTGAACTTATCCGTGGGGGTGTACCAGAACTCTTCGTTGGGATCTGTCGGCTCAAAAACCCCCACCACCGTAACCGGCTGGGCCTCCTGGGGGCGATTGGTAACCGCCGGGTAGATGAAAAAGGTGTCCCCCGGGCGCAGGCCCAAAACCTGGGCTCCCTGGGCATCCACCATCACCTCCAGACCCGCCCCTGGCTGGGGCAAGCGCCCCTCTCGGATGCGGATGTGGGCCTCTATCCTCTCCATCGCCAGCAGAGGCCCCCGCGGGCGGGTGGAATCGTCCCCCTCCAGGGAGGGCTTCCCCCGGAAGAAAAAGGTGGCGGTCTGGGCGAACTGGACACTGTCTCGGACATAGGGAGCCAGGGGACGGAGCACCGTCTCCTGCACCCAACGGCTATCGCTGGCGTACAGGTCGCGGTCCAGGGGGTTGAAGATGCGCACCGCCAGGTTGGTCTCCCGTGGGGGTGTGGTGCGCAAGGTGTGGCGCAGGGCCGACTCCTCCAGAGCCGAGCCGTAGATCACCCCACTGGCCATCAGCGCCACCGCCAGGAGCACACCCCCGCCCGCCGCCGCCGTCAAACGCCAGTGGGCCGCCAGACGACGCACGGCCATCCCCAGGGACGCCTCCAACAGGGCCAGAGGGCCAGGGCCGGGCAGACGGGGGGGCATCCTCACACCACCTCCTCCCGCAGAACCTGCCCCAGGGATAGGCGCACCGTCCACAGAGTGGAAAGCCCCCAGGCGACCGCCCAGGTCAGGAGAAGGGCCAGAGCCATCCCCGCCAGGAGGGTGGCGTCACCCACAGGATAGGGGGGAGGCACCAAAGGACGCCCCCCACTTGTGATAGCCAGGAAGCCCAGGCTCCAGCGGGCCAGCCACAGCCCCAGGAAGAAGCCCCCCGCCACACCCCCCACCAACACCACGCCGTGCTCCACCCCAAAAGCCCACGCCACTTGCCTTCGCGAAAAGCCCATCACCCGCAGGAGGGCCAAATCGGTGCGTCCACGGTGCACCGCCAGGGCCACCGACAGGAGCCATCCCAGCAGAAGCGCCCCAGCCAGAGCCATCAGGGCCAGGATACCCAGCCCCCTCCATCCGGCCCCTGTAAGGGGATCCCGTGCCTCCTCTTGGGCAAAAGCCTCCCGATCCTCAATGGAGGCGAAGAAGGGCAAGCTCTGCCCCACGCGTTCCAAAACCTCCTTCCGGTCGGCCGTGGGGTCAAGCCCCAGCCAGAACTCGTTGGCGAAGGGCGGGAAGCCCAAAGGCATGGAGCGTATGTATTCGTCCAGTTGCTCAATATTCAGCACCATAAAGGGCGTAAAAGTGGGGTCCAGGGTCGGGAAAAAGCGGGCCTGCTCCCGCACCACCACGGGCACCAGGTGGCGTCCCAGGCCCAGGTGGAAGGTCTGCCCTACCCCTACGGCGGGGCTCGCCAGAGCAGGCAACGGAATAGGCACCTGGGGGATGAAGATTCCCCGCGCCTCCTGGCCAATAGGCTCCGTCCAGGCCAACTCCAGCCCCAGGCGCCCCTCCCGGGCGGCGGTGGGCACCAGACGCATCTGATCGGGGGCCACACCCGGGTTGGGCAGGGGGGTCCAGGGGCCGGGGCCTTCAAACCCTTCTACCAGCACCTGCTTTCCGTGGGGCAGAAGGGCCACCACCCCATCCAACGCCAGGTTCCCAGTGGCGGCGGCCGTCATCCCTATCCCTATCAGGAAAAAGCCCGTGAGGGAGAGGGGGCGCTCCCCCCGCTCGGGCAGGTCTACCGTGAGGAAAGTCCAATCGGGGTGGGACAGGGAACCCGCCCGCACCCAGCGGTAGCCGCCGCCCGCATCCTTGAACTGAATCCAGAGGTTCACCAGGGGCATAATGCGCTGCGGGCGCACCCATACCCCTACCCCCGTCGCCTCCTCGGGGAGCACAATGCCCTTCTTGGGCGTGGACGGCCCCCGTAAAGCGGAGAGGAGGGTCGCCATATCCTTCTCAGCGAAGTCAGGGCGTGTCCAGGCGGTGGCCAGGAAGGAGCGGGGAGTAATGGCCAGCACCTGGATGGGCGGAGCGGTAGGGCTGGCCCCCAGGCGTCCCTCGGTGCGATAGACGGGGCTCACCACCTCCACACCCCGCACCCCTGCCAAGTCAGCGTGGACGAAGGGGCTGTCGGCTGAGAAGTTCGGCCCTAGGATGCGCACCACCACATCCCCGCCGATGGCGTAGCGCGCCTGCTCCCGACGGGCCTGCACCAGGGTGCTACTGTAGGTAGCGGCGAACACCCCCAGCGCAGTGGTCAATAGCACCAACACCAGCAAGGCGGCCGCAGGGAAGGGGTCGCGGGCGATGCGCCGCCCCACCACGACCATCCACGAGGGGCCGACCTCCGTTAGGCGGGCCAGTCCCCGGGCCAACAGGGGGAAAAGGCGCAGAGTCAACAGGGCACAGGCCACCAACACCGCCGCCGGTGCCAGGAGCGTTGTGGGGTCGGCGGTTACCCCCTCCCCGAGCACCCGCTCCGTAACGAACCCCCCCCGCCCCCGCACCTGCCACCACAACAGCCCCCCCACTCCCAGGGCCAAAATGTCCAGGTTCCAGCGGTAGATCAGAGGAATCCCCGGAGGCCGCGCCCGCTCCCGCAGGAAGGCGACGATTCCGTGCCGTGCCGACCCCGCTGCCGTCAGCACAAACACCCCTACCGCCACCACCGCCGCCGACGCCCCATACAGGAAGGCGCGGGTGGTCATGTGCAAAGGGGAGCCAGCCGTGAGGGCGGGGAAGGCTTTCAACACCCCATAGGCCACGAGGGGGCCCAGCACCAGCCCAGGTACGGTGATCAATAGGCCGTCCCCCAGAGCCAACACGAGCCCCGCCTGCAACGGCGTCGCACCCCGGCTCTGGAGCACCGCCGCCTCACTGCGTCGGTTGTAGGCCAGCAGGCCCGCCGCCAGGAACAAATAGTACAGGAGCACAGCCGTCACCAGGGAGGTGAACAGGAACAGGGGCACCCGCGCCAGAGAGAGGCGTCGCTGGTACTCCCGCAAAGTGGTATCCAAAGCCGAAAGGAACAGGGTGCCGGGGTAGTCTTGGTTGAGGGCTTTCTCCAAGGATGTCAGCGTGTCCAACCAGTAGGGAACGGTCTCCGGGCGCACAACGAAGGGGTTCAGGTAGGCGTGCCACCAGAACACGCCCAACAGGGTGGGGAACGCCTCGGCCAGCCCCCCAAAGAAGTGCTCCTCCTGCACGAAGAAGCCCACCACCTCCTCCTCCAGCCCCTGCACATAGAAGTGGCCGGTATAGCCCACCCAGAACTCCTCCGTTGGGTCTCGGGGCTCCACCAGGCCCACCACGGTGATGGCGATGCGGTAGTCGGTGTCGTCGTTATAGGGGAAAAGGTAGCGGGTATCGCCCAGGCGGAGGTTCATGCGGCGGGCGGCAGGCGCGCCCACGGTAACCTCCAGGGCCACCTCGCCCCGGGAGAAGCGGGGAGGCGCAGTGGGCCAGCGCCCCTGCACCAGACGGGCATGGGCAGGGAAATCGGCATAGAAGATGAGGTATCCGCTGGGCGAGCCTTCGGGTGGCCACACATGTGGGGACAAACCCAACGGCATAGTCGGCCCGTGCCCGGAACGCCCAATGCCTTTGACCATCGGCCCTAACAGGGTCGTCAGGTGTCCTTCTACCCGCTGGCGCGCCTGCTGGTAGTCGGCGGAGGCTAGGGGGCGATTGCGCACCACCACCTGACCGTTGAGGGGGTCCCGCCCCCGCCGCTCCAGGGCATACTTCAGCCCCCCCTCGGCCAGGGCACGGGAGGCCAGGCCGGCGGCGGTCATCATGGTTACGGCCAGCAAAACGCCTACGGACGCCGCCACCAGAAGGGGCCAGGAGTCGCGGAGGCGTCGGGCGGTGAGCCAGACCAGCAGGGGCAGGCGCAAACCCAACCCACCCTCACACCGTACTTATGCTGGCCTCATGGTGCCTGAAAATCCCCCCCTTGGCAAGGCGCCACCCAGGAGCGGGGCAGATGGCGCCCTCTCAGCGGAGCAAAGCGTCGGGAAAGCGGGAGGGACGATAGGGCTCCAGCAGCGGGGAGGGACGCCCCTGGGCCACCTCCTGAGCCACCGTTTGCCCCACTAGCGCCGCCAGGGTAACGGCACTGTGCATCACCGCCACATAGGCCCCCTCCACGCCCGGCACCGGCCCAATGATGGGGAGGCCGTCCTTGGGCACGGGGCGCACCCCGATGCGCAGTTCGGCCACAGTTGCCCCCTGCAGGGCGGGGATATCCCGCTGGGCCTCCCCCAGAAGGCGGTGCGTCCATGAGGGCGGAGGGGTGCTCACCGTCTCCTCGCTCACGAGGCGGTCGTAGGGGATGGCCCCAAGGACCAGCCGTCCGTCGTGGGTGGGATGGATGTGGTAGTGGCCGGGGTAGACAGCGCGGCGCACCAGGCCCGGCACCGGGGAGGTGTAGATGACCACGCCGATCACCCGCTCCACAGGGGGGCGGTAGCCCAAGGGGGCCAAAAGGCCCACCGAGGCAGTGCCCCCCGCCACCACCACCTGCCGCGCCGCAATGAACCCCGCGCTGGTGAGCACCCCTTCCACACGCCCGTTGGTGGTACGGATTTCGTGCACCGCACATCCCAGGTGCACCTGTGCGCCCCGCCCCTGCGCCCGGCGCACCAGCACCTGGGCCAAGCGGTCGGCGTCCGTCCAACGCTCCTGGGGGAAGAACAGGATAGGCCCCTCAGCGTGGAGGGGGTGCACCGCCGGCTCCAGCTCCGCCGCCTCCCGGGGGGACAGGCGCTGAAAAGGGTAACCGAAACGGGTCAACTCTTGGGCCAGGCGCTCGGTCTCCGCCGGGCCACCCAGGGAGGCGGGCCAGTGGAGCACGCCCGTGCCGATGAGCACCTCCTCCCCCACCTCCTCGGCCAGGGGGCCGTAGGCGTCAATAGCCATACGGCTGAAGCGGTGGTAGTGCTCGGGGCGTTTGCGGGCGGCGTTGATCAGCCCGAAGGACGCCCATGTGGTATACCCCCCGGGCTGATGGCGCTCCAGAAGAGTTACCTGTGCCCCCGCCTTAGCCAGGTAATAGGCGATGCTGGCCCCGGCCACACCAGCCCCAATGACCACGATATCGGGCATAGACCTCTCCCCGCTAGGCCAAGGCCCCTTCGGCCTTATACGCCTCGTACTCCTCTTGGGAGATGCCCAACAGGTGGGTGAACACGAACGCGTTGTCCTCGCCCAGGCAGGGGGCGGCCTTACGCAGGTATCCCGGTGTGCGGGAGAGGCGGAAGGGGATGCCGTCGTAGTGGTGGTCCCCGATTTCGGTATGGCGCAGGCGGACAAAGTGGCCCCGATGGGCCAATTGGGGGTCGCGGAACAGATCCTCCTGGCTCTGCACCACCCCACAGGGGACACCATAAGACTGCAGGAGGGTCATCAGGGCATAGGCGTCGTACTGGCGTGTCCACTGGGCGAGGCGCTGTTCCAAGGCGTCCTCGTGGGCCTTGCGCCCGAGGAAAGTCGCGTAGGAGGGGTCAGTGGCCCAGGAGGGCGAGCCCATAGCCCGCACCAAGCCCTCCCAGTGGGCATCGGTGAAGCAGGCGATAACCACCCAGCGGTCGGTGCCCTGGGCGGGGAAGGCCCCGTGGGGGCAGGCCAGGGGGTCGCGGTTGCCCTGGGGTTCGGGGTCGTGGCCGTTGTTCAGGTAATCCATCAGCAGAGGCCCCAGGAACTGGATGCCCCCCTCCAGCTGGGAGAGGTCAATATACTGCCCCTGGCCGGTGCGCCG
Organism: Dehalococcoidia bacterium; assembly: GCA_025060295.1. Taxonomy (NCBI): domain Bacteria; kingdom Bacillati; phylum Chloroflexota; class Dehalococcoidia; species Dehalococcoidia bacterium. The sequence continues at coordinate 11,002 of JANXCH010000007.1, forward strand.
GCGGTATTCCAGGGCAGCCAGGATGGCGAAGGCCCCGAAGCGGGGGTTAATGAAGTCGGTGTAGGCTCCATAGGGACCGGCGGGGGCACGGTCGGGCCAGCGGGCCAGGTGGTAAAACCCCGAAAAGGCGGAGAGTTGCACCCCATAGCCGGGCTGGCGTGCCCAGGGGCCGTCCTGCCCCAGTTGGCAGGTGGAAAAGTATATGACATCCGGCTTCCACTGGCGGACGCTGGCGTAGTCCAGGCCGAACTTGGCCATCACACCCGGAGTGAAACTTTCGGCCACCACATCCGCCCAGGCGATCAGCCGGCGGGCCAGGTCGCGTCCCCGAGGGTGAGCCAGATTGAGGCTCACGCCGTACTTACTAGCGTTGTAGTTGGCGAAGAAACCGGAGCGGTTGATGCCCACCTCCCGGTCTTTGAAGGGCGGAGCCAGGCGCAGGACATCGGGGTGGGTGAGGCTTTCAATATGCACCACCGTGGCCCCGTGGTCGGCCAGATATTTGATGGTAACCGGCCCCACGCCCACCCAGGAGAAGTCGGCCACCTTGATGCCTTCCAAAGGCAGGGCACCCATACCGCGTCCCCCCCAGAGATGCTGGAGCAATTATACTCCAACCCCCCGCGTCAATGGGTGTGGGTGTGCCCCCCGCCGTTGGGCAGCAGGAGGGCCGTCGCCATTCCCAGGGCGACGCCGATGACGACGGGGACGAGCCCCCCCAAACCCCGCTCCCGCACAGCGACGGGGATAAGGGAGTGGGCCGCAATGTACAGGAAGGAGCCCGCCGCCAGCCCCAGGAGGGCAGCGGGGACCTCGGGGGCGATTTCGCCCAACAGGAAGGGGATGGGCACCGCCGCCACGGTAACAAGGCCGATGGCCGTGCCCGCTGCCAGGGCGGCCAGACGCCCCCGCCCCGACCCGAGCATCAGCGAGGCCACGGCCGCCCCTGCCGGCACCTCGTGGAGCAAAACGGCTAACAAGAGGAACACCCCCAACCCCTCCCCTTCAGCGAAGCCCGCCCCAATGCCCAAGCCATCCACAAAGTCGTGGAGCAGGAAGCCTGCCAGCGCCACCACCCCCGCCACAGGCGTCAGGGGCGAGTGAGGATGCTCCAACTCGTGGGGCAAGGTATGCTCGTGGGGAGAAACGGGGGTGGAGGCATGGGCACGAGCAGCGAACAGACGCTCCAGGCTGAACAGGAGCAGATATCCCCCCACGGCCAGCAGGGGGCCCCAAAGGGGGGCCTCCTCTATGCTATGAGGGAACACCTCCACCAAAGCACCAGCCAGGATAAACCCCCCGGCAAACCCCAACAGGACGCGCAAGCGGGCTTGCCCCCGTGCATCGGTTCTCACCCCCAGGACGGTGAGCACACTCCCCACCACATTCCCCAGGGTAGTCAACAGGGTCAAACCGACGGCGACACCAAGCATAGGTCCTCCTTCTCTTTTGCCTGGCACCATGCGCACAGGCCGTAGATCTCCAAGCGGTGCCCCAACACGCGGAACTGACGGGGCTGGGCCAAGCGGTGCACCAGGGCCTCCACTTCGGGGGGGACAAAGTCCTGCACGCCCCCGCAGGCGACGCACACCAGGTGGTGGTGATGTAAGCGGGAGGCAACCCCATAGCGGGGTGCACCGTGTTCCAACGAGACCCGACACACCAGGCCGGCGCTGACAAGGGCCTTCAGGGTGCGGAACACTGTGGCCCGCCCCACGTCGGGCACCTGGCTGTGTAGAGCCTCAGCGGTGAACAGGCCCTTCTGGCCGGCGATGGCCTGGACCAAACGTCGGCGCGGCCCAGTCAGGCGCATCCCCCGCTGAGCCAGGGCCTCCAGCAGGGCCTCAGGCCCCCCAATATTGATACCAGGTATCATTTTGCCCCCCTCTCCTACCCATTCCGAGCAAGAGGGGTGGACATTTTTTATACCAGAACCCGTCAAACCTGTCAAGGCGCGCCAGGCTGTGGGGAAAGAGTCAGGGGAGCGACCAGGGGCGGCCTTTGCCCGTGCAGGGGGGCGGGGGCCCGCAGGGCACCCTCTGGGGGAGAACCCGTGGCAACGCCCCGCGCCCTTGACGCCCCCCTGTCGGCGTGCTACCCTGAGCCTACAGGCGCAGGGACGGTTCGGGAAAGGAGGAGCATGGTTACCCTCACCCCCTCCGCTATCGCCCAACTCAAGCAGGTGCTCAAAGAGGAAAACGCCGAAGATGCCGCCGTGCGGGTGGTCATCGTCCCCTCCGGCCACGGGGTGCAGTACATGCTCACCCTGGAGCGGGAGCCGAAAGAGGACGATCTGACCCTGGAGCACGACGGCCTGCGTATCGTGGTAGACCAGGACAGCGCCCCCCTTCTGGAAGGGGCGGAGATCGACTATGTGGAGGACTTCCCCCGCGCCGGGTTCGTCATCAGCAACCCCAACATCCCCATAGGTGGGGGATGCGCCTGCGGGGGGCACTGCGCCTGCGGGGGCCATTAGACCCCTTCTTACGGCACGGGTCCACGGCCCCTGGGATCTCCAGGGGCCTTCCTTTTGCTCGGGGCGTTCTGTTTGGGGGCAACCGCCTTTCAGCCTCGTCTGATATACTATGCTCGGCTCCCCCACACACCCACTGCGCCCACAGTAGGAGGCATGTATGCAGGAGACAGGAGGCATCAGCGCCGATCGTGTGGTCGAGGCCTTTCGCCAGTGTGGAGTCACCCATATCGTCTGGCTTCCGGATAGTGAAACGGGGTTCCTCTATGAAGCCCTGCGGGAGGAAAAATCCATCACTTTGGTGCCCGTAGCCCGGGAGGGGGAAAGTATGGCGGTGGCAGCGGGGCTGTGGATGGGGGGGAAAGTGCCCCTGGTGTTGATTCAAAGCACGGGCTTTTTTGAATCGGGGGATAGCATTCGGGGGGTGGTGCTGGACTTGAACCTGCCGCTGGTGATGTGTGTGGGATATCGGGGATATGAGAAGCAGACACCCCGCACCCAACGGGCCGACTCGGCGGCGGTGTACCTGGAGCCTATCGTGCAGGCGTGGGGGATTCCCTACTACCTGGTGGAGAACGACGAGGATACGGGGCGCATCGTGCAGGCCTTCCAAGAGGCCCAGCGGCGGCAAGGGCCCGTGGCGGTGCTCATGTGCACGGAATACACCGCCCAGCGCCGCAGGAGGGGAGCATGATAGACTCCTTTGAAGCCACGCGCCTTATCCACCAGCACGCCGGGAGCGCCTCCGTCATCCCCACCATGACCGCTCTGCGCCTCTGGCGCGCCCTGGGCTTCCGCCACGACCGCGACTACCCCCTGGTGGGAGCCATGGGCAAGGCGTCCTCGGTGGGCTTGGGATTAGCCCTGGCCCAACCCCAGCACAAGGTCATCGTCCTGGACGGCGACGGGAGCCTCCTCAACAACCTGGGCACCCTGGTAACCATCGGCCACATGGCCCCCCCCAACCTCTACCACTTCGTCTACCAGGACGGGGCCTACACCACCACGGGGGGCCAGCCCATCCCCGGGGCCACCATCATCCGCTTCGCCGAGATGGCCAAAGCCGCCGGCTACCGCGCCGCCTACGACTTCCACGACCTGGAAGCCTTTGCCACCGAACTACCCCGCATCCTGTCCCAGCCGGGGCCGGTGCTGGTGTGCCTGCGGGTGCGCCATCCCCAGAACCTCCCCCCCATGGACTTGGCCCAGATTGACCGACGCAAGGCTATCCGCCAGATACGCCAGACCCTTACGGGCAAGCCCGCCTAACGGCCCAAATTCTCCCCCTGGTAGCGCCCGCGATAGCCCTGGGACGTGGGACGCTCCAGGCGGAAAAACACCATGTGCACCAAACGGGCGTTGCGGGCCACCCGAAAACCCCCAGGGTTGAACACCACCAGCAAGGCCTGGGAGCGCCCGTGGTAGCCGGCGTCCCATACGGCGTTGTGCACACTCACCCCACACCGCAGCAGCGTGGAGCGGGGAAAGGCCAATGCCATCAGGTCGCGGGGCAGGCGCACCACCTCGTTGAAAGTCATCAGATACGCCCCCGGCGGGAGGTGCAGGCTCCCGTCGGCTCCAAAGGGAAGGGGCGAGGTGGGAGCCACCTCCCGCTCCCCACCCGCTCCCACCCATCCCGCCCTCTGGAAGGACGCCACCTCCCGCAAGGAGAGGTCAAAGCCGTGGGGCTGGAGTTGGGCGTCCAGGTCTACCCACCCCTCCAGGAGAGGAGGGCACGCCTGAATCAAGGCGTAAAGCGTCTCCCGCTCCAGGATAGCCCCTGTCATCACGGTGCCCCCGGGGACGCAAGGACCCTTTCACCCCGCAGGCGTAGGAGCAAGGCGAGGGCATAGGGCGAGAGGCCCGGGGCGGGGCGACGCTGCACCGGCGCAAACCGCAAGCAGTGGGAGGTGGGCAGAGTCGCCCGTCGAGGGGGCTTCACCGGACAGGCATAGGCATACACGCAGTAGTGGGGTAGGCAGACCGTCCATCGCACCGGCGCGTGACGCACGCCGTCCTCCGTCCCGCTGGCCACAGGCCAGCTGCGCATTTACATCGGGGGTTATCCTGATACATAGTTTTTGTCTTTGTCAAGGGCTTGATGATCCCCTAAAAACCCTTTTTTGCTGACCCAAAAACGAGCGGGGCAGGCCGATGGCCCACCCCACCCGTTTCCCCCTTCTGCAATGCCCCGTGTGCTTGACCCGGCGGGGAAGCGCCTCCCGCCTTTCCGAACGGGCACACTTTCTACAAGTGGAACACCACCATCTTCTCTTCCGTCATCTCCCGGATGGCGTATTTTGGGCCCTCTTTGCCGAACCCGCTCTCCTTCAGCCCCCCGTAGGGCATTAGGTCGGCCCGCCACTGGGGCCCCCAGTTGATGTGCAGGTTGCCCGCCTCCACCTCCCGCACGAAGCGCATGGCCCACTCCAGGTTCTGGGTGAAGATACCCGCCGACAGCCCGTAGATGGAATCGTTGGCCAGGGCGATGGCCTCGTCAATGGAGTTGACGGGGGTCAGGGCCACCGCCGGCCCGAACAGTTCCTCGCACGAGATGCGCATCTGGGGGCTCACATCGGCCACCACGGTGGGAGTAACAAAGGCCCCCTGGCGCTGGCCCCCGGTGACTAGACGCGCCCCGCTCTGCACCGCCTCCTGAATCCAAGCGTGCACCCGCACCGCATCCCGCTCCCGCACCAGGGGGCCCATGCGCGTCGTCTCCTTCAGCGGATCCCCCCAGGTGATGGCCTCCACCGCCGGCTTCAAAGCGCTCACCAGGTCAGCGTAAATGGGGCGCAGGGGAATCACCCGCTGGGTGCTGATGCACACCTGCCCGGCGTTGCTGTAGCCGGTGGCCACGATGCCCTCCACCACCTTCTTCAGGTCGGCATCGGGCATGATGATGAGGGGGGAGTTGCTCCCCAGTTCCATGGTTACCCGCTTCAGCCCCGCCACCTTGCAGATGCGCTCCCCCACATCCCGACTCCCCGTGAAGGTAATTTTGCGCACCCGCCGGTCGGTGCACAGGGCTTCCCCGATCTGCCCGCCGGGACCTGTGAGACACTGAATTGCCTCTGGGGGAAGGCCCGCCTCCAAGAGCACCTCCGTCAACTTCAGGGCGGAAAGGGGAGTGTCCGAAGCGGGCTTGAGGATGACGCTGTTGCCCCCCGCCAGGGCCGGACCCACCTTGTGGCACACCAGGTTGAGGGGGAAGTTGAAGGGGCTGATGGCCACCACCACCCCACAGGGCACCCGGATGGTGAAGCCGAACCGATTGCCCGCCCCCGGGGAGCCGTCCAGGGGCACCACCTCGCCCCCAATGCGCTTGGCCTCCTCCGCCGAGACGGTCAGGGTCTGCACCGCACGGCTCACCTCAAACCGGCTCTCGGCGATGGTCTTCCCCTCCTCCAGGGTGATAGTGCGGGCGAACTCCTCGGCCCGCCCCTCTATCAGGTCGGCCGCCTTCTTGAGGATGTTATAGCGGTCGTATCCCGATAACTTGCGCATCGCCTGGGCACCCCGCACCGCCGAGGTGATGGCGCGGTCCACATCCTCCAAGTCCGCCTTGGGCACCGTGTCCACCACCCGCCCGTCGTAGGGGTGAATGATGGGCATGGTGTGGGGCTTGGTGATCCACTCGCCCGCCACGTACATGCGCATGGGTAGCCTCCTTGCGTTTGTATGTTGGGACACCTGTGCGTCCACGAGCACCGAGAGCATCGCCCGCACGGCCACAGCGCCTCGCCGAGCACCCCCCGTGCACCTGTATGGTAACACGGTGGGAGCACTCCCGAGCAAAGGCGAGAGGAGGGGGGTGGCAAAAAAGGGGAGAAAACCTTGTCGGGATAGCCCCCCATGCACTATAGTGAAAAGCAGAACAGACCCCAGAGGCCTTCCCCGTCAGGCCCCCGAGGGGTTTTGGGTGCAAGGAGACCGCCGATGGCCGACGAAGTGGCTGTATCAAAGCCCTCCCGCCCACAGATCGCCCTCCCCAAAGCCACTATCGTTCGCCGCCACGACCTGACCCCCGACCTCTGGAAGATATGGCTCCAGCCGCAGGTGCCCTACACCTTCAAGCCCGGCCAATACTGCACCATCGGGCTGGAGGGCATTGAGCGGGCCTACTCCATCGTCTCCGCCCCCCACGAGCCCTATGTGGAACTGTTCATTGAGTTGGTACCTCACGGGGAGTTGACCCCCCGCCTGTGGAAACTGGGGGAGGGCGCCCAGGTCTCCTTCCGCCCCCGGGCCAAGGGTATCTTCACCTTTGAACCCCAATGGCCCAACCATGTCATGGTGGCCACCGTGACCGGGGTGGCGCCTTATGTGAGCATCCTGCGGGATTACCTCTACCATCGGCGCACCGGCCACCGCTTCTTCGTCCTGCAGGGGGCCAGTTACCACGACGAGTTCGGCTACGATGGGGAACTGGGGGAGTATGCCCGCCAACACCCGGACTGGCTCACCTACATCCCCACGGTGAGCCGCCCCCAGGAGGAGCGCAATAAGGGCTGGAGGGGGCAAACGGGGCGGGTGAACCTCATCCTGGAGGGCTACCTCCAGCGGTGGGGCCTCTCCCCCCAGGACACGCTTCTCTACGCCTGTGGCCACCCGGGGATGATTGAGGATGTGAAGGCCCGCTTTATCCCCAAGGGCTGGAAGGTGAAAGAGGAGCGCTTCTGGAAGTAGGGCGCCCGCCCCCTTGGCTCAGGGCACTACCCGGCGGGGGCGGGGGCAGGGCCTTCCGAGGCGGGCTTGGGCTTAGCCGGAGCGGGAAGGGGGCCCGCCGAGGGCGCGGGCACCTTGGGGGCCTCGGGGGTGGGGGCAATGAGCCCGCTGGGCTTGACCTCTGCATCGGGCGGGGCGTTGAACAGGCGCTCCAAGTCCTCCCCCTCCACCGTCTCGTACTGCATCAGGTAGCGGGCCACCTGGTCCAGTTTGGCCCTGTGGGTGCGCAGGATAGTCTCCGCCCGCTCCTTGGCCTGCCGCAGGAGGGTGTTCACCTCTTCATCTATCAGCTCCTCGGTGCGGGGGCTGTAGTCCCTCTGCTCGGCGATCTCCTTCCCCAGGAAGATCAGTTCCTCCCGCTTGCCGTAGACCCGCGGGCCGAGTTTATCGCTCATCCCGTAGCGGGTGACCATGGCCCGCGCCACGCGCGTGGCCTGCTCCAAGTCGTTGCTGGCCCCCGTCGTAACCTCTCCGAACACCAGTTCCTCGGCCACACGCCCGCCCAGGGCCACGGCCAGCATGGCCTCAAACTGGTTGCGGGTCCACAGGTGGCGGTCCTCCTGGGGGATCATGCGGGTGTAGCCCCCCATCATGCCCCGGGCCACGATAGATATCTTGTGCACCGGGTCGGCGTGGGGGAGCATGCGGGCCACCAGGGCGTGGCCGGCTTCGTGATAGGCGGTAATCTCCTTCTCCTTGGGGGAGATGACCCGGCTCTTGCGCTCGGGGCCGGCCACTACCCGGTCAATGGCCTCGGCAAACTCCCGTACGCCGATGGTCTTCTTATTGCGGCGGGCCGCCAGGATAGCCGCCTCGTTCACCAGGTTGGCTAGGTCCGCCCCGCTGAAGCCGGCCGTCTGCCGGGCAATGAGGTCCAGGGAGACATCGCTCTCCAGGGGCTTGCCCCGTGTGTGCACCTTCAGGATCGCCAGCCGCCCCTGCACATCGGGCAGGTCCAGCACCACCCGACGGTCAAAGCGCCCCGGGCGCAGCAGGGCCGGGTCCAGGATGTCGGGGCGGTTGGTAGCGGCGATGACGATAATGTTGGTGGAGGTGTCAAAGCCGTCCATCTCCACCAGGATTTGGTTGAGGGTCTGCTCCCGCTCGTCGTGGCCCCCGCCCAAGCCGGCCCCCCGGTGGCGTCCCACGGCGTCAATCTCGTCAATGAAGACGATGCAGGGGGCGTTGCGCTTGGCCTGGTCAAACAGGTCGCGCACCCGGGCGGCACCCACCCCCACAAACATCTCCACAAACTCGGAGCCGCTGATGGAGAAGAAGGGCACCCCCGCCTCGCCCGCCACCGCACGGGCCAGGAGGGTCTTGCCAGTGCCCGGCGGCCCCACCAGGAGCACGCCCCGGGGGATGCGTGCCCCCAGAGAGGCGAACCGCTCCGGGTACTTCAGAAACTCCACCACCTCTTGCAGTTCCTGCTTGGCCTCGTCTACCCCCGCCACATCGGCAAAGGTAACGGTGGGGCGATTGGCCATAAACAGGCGTGCACGGCTCCGCCCAAAGGTCAAGGTCTGGGAGGAGGAGCCTTGCGCCTGCCGCAGCATGAACAACAGGAACAGGGCAAACAGGAGCAGGGGCAGGAAGTTCAGGGCCACGGTGAAGAAACTCCCCAGCCCCCCACCGCTCTTCACGGTAACCTTCACACCCCCCTCGCCGGTGGCCACCCCCTCCCGGGTGAGGGTCTCCAACAGGCTGAAGCCCTCCTCCTTGCGGGAGCGGAAGGTCTGCCCCTCCTTGGTGGTAACCGTGAGGTCGTCCCGCCGCACCTCTATGGAGGCGACCCGCCCCTGCTTCGCCCAGTCAATGACCGTGCTGACCGGCACCTCTTTGTTGCCGTAACTGGGCTGAAGCACCGTGGTGATGATGACCACAACGGCAACAATGATGAGGAGCCAAATAAACCCGTTGCGAATGAAGCGTGCGTTCATCCCACCCTCAACCTCTTTCCATCATACCCAAAAACCCTAGCCCACGCAAAGGTGCCACACCACTGGGGGCATACAGGGGGAGTGGAGGCATGTCTATCTTACCACACTGCCGATTGTATGATGGAAAACAGAGCACCCTGGAGCGCTGTGCTGTGTCCCCAGAGGACAAGATAGCGGTTGTCCTGGCAGCCTACAACGAGCAGGCCAACTTGGCCCTGCTTTTACCCCGCCTGTGCACCGTTCTGGAGGCCCTGGGCATGCCCTGGGAGGTGGTGCTGGTGGTAGACGGAAACGACGGCAGCAAGGAGTGGGCCGAACGGTTCGCCCAGGGTTTCCCCGCAGGGAGGGTCAGGGTATTCTGGTCGCCTCGGCGTCGGGGCTTTGGGAATGCCCTGCGCCAGGGCTTTCACCTCGTCTCCCCCGATGTTACCCTGGTAACCACTATGGACTGCGACCTCAACCACCGCCCCGAGGAACTGCCCCGCTTCCTGGAGGCCTATCGCCAGACGGGCGCCCAGATGGTGGTGGGGTCCCGCTACATGCAGGGGGGACGGGTGGAGGCCCTCCCCTTCTGGAAGCGCTGGGCCAGCCGTCTGACCAATCGGGCTTTACCCCGCTTGGCGGGCCTGCCCCTCACCGACATCACCTCCAACTATCGCCTCTACTGCCGTGCCCTGACGGATCGCCTGGCCCAGGTCAGCCGCGCCAACGACTTTTCCGTGGCAGCCGAGACAATCTTGCAGGCGGCCCAGTGGGGGGCGCACATCGTGGAGGTGCCCATCGCCTTCCAGCGGAGGCACTCCGGGGCCTCCAAACTCCCCAAACTGGCCACCACCCTGGGATACCTGCGCCTGTTCGCCAAGCACCTGTGGGGACGGGCGACGGCCTCCTAGGCGAGGCCCTCGGCAAACCGCCGCGCCATGCCCAGCAAGGATTCCCCCACCTCCGGGCCGGAGGGCATCAGGAACAGGATGGGCCAGTCCACCCCCGCCTGGCGGTAGGCGGTAACCCGTCGGAGCCACCCGGGGGTGGTGGTCACGGTGAGAGCATCCAGCATGGTGTCGCTGACCGCCTGGGCCATACGGGCGGTGTCGCCCTGCACCCTGTGTATCGCCTCCACTTCCCGGGCAAAGCCACACTCCTGGAGCATGCGGGCGTAGAAGGGCAAGGTGGCGTAGCGCGCCACCGATCGGCGGAGCACCTCCTCCCCGGCCCTGTCCCCCTCTCCGGCCATCAGGTAGCATGCGGACACCACCTCCCCTTCCAGACGCCCCCCCTCGCGAGCCGCCAGGCGCATGGCACTGGTGAGTTCCCGCACATAGGCGGGGGGCATCAGGTAGAAGAGGGCACCATCGGCCAGGCGGCCGGCCAGGCTGGCCATACCCGGGCTCAAGGCCGCCACGAACAGGCGCGGGGGGATAGGCGGGGGAACAGGCAAACGCGCCCCCCGCACCTGCACCACCTTCCCCTCGTGGCTCACTGTCTCGCCTTTGAGCAGGCCCCGCAGAATAACAAGGTAATCCTCCATGCGCCCGAGGGGTTGGCTAAAGGGGATGCCGTGCCCCTGGCTGATAGGCTCCCGGTGCCCGCTCCCCAGGCCCAGCAGGAACCGTCCCCCCGATGCCTCCTGCAGGGCCGAGGCGGTCATGGCCAGCAGAAGAGGCGTGCGGCTGTAGATATTCACGATGCCCGTGCCCAGAAGAATGTGTTGGGTGTGCAGAGCGCAGGCGGTGAGCTGGGTGATGGAATCCTTCCCCGCCCCCTCCGTGCACCAGAAAGAGTGGTAGCCCAGGCGATCGGCCTCCTCCGCCACCGCCAGGATGGTTTTCAACGGGTAGGTGGTGCCAACGGCAAGACCAAGGATGGGCATACAAACCTCCTAGGACGACTGCCAACGGGGGGCGCGCTTCTCCACCCAGGCGCGCATCCCCTCGTAGGCGTCGGGCGAGGCGAAGGACTGCTCCCGGAGCGTCCGCTCCCGCAGGAAGGCCCGCGCCGACGGGGCCATCACCTGCAGGAGGTTCTCTTTGGTCATTTGGACGGCGCGGGGGGCGTGGAGGGCGATGCGCTGGGCCATCTCCAAGGCCGTCGGCACCAGACGCTCCAGGGGCACGACCATGTTGATCATCCCGAACTGCAGGGCGCGCTGGGCATCCACCATCTGGGCGGTGAAGCACAGTTCGGCCAAAAAGCAGGTGGGGATGTTCTGGTAGCCGAAGGGGGTGCTCAAGGTCATGATCCCGCGGGCCACCTCGGGCAGGCCGAACTTGGTGCCCTCTGCAGCGATGCGGATGTCGCACCGCATGAGGACGAGGTTGAGGCCCGCCCCCAAGCAGTAGCCGTGCACCGCCCCGATGACGGGCTTGGTGAGGGCGGGGGTGCCCCACTCGCTGGTGAAGACACGCCGATAGTGCCCCCCGAAGGCGGGGGCCTCCCCGCGCTCGGCCCACTCCTTCACATCCACCCCGGCACAGAAGGCCCTTCCTTCCCCCCGCAGGATAGCCACCCGCCCCTTGGGGTCATCGGCGAAGCGGGCGAAGGCCTCCTCCATCTCCTGGGCCATTTGGCTCCCCCAGGCGTTGAGGCGCTCGGGGCGATTGAGGGTGATGATACGGATGTGCTCCCCATACTCCTCGTAACGCACGAAGGGCATACCCGCCTCCTTAGGCGGCGATAGCCTCCCGCAGGGCACGGAGGTTGGCCTCGGGCGCTTGAGGGGGGAAGGTGCACCCCGGCCCCAGCATCCACCCCGTTGCCCCCAACTCCCCCCGCAGGGAGTGCACCGCCTCGGCCACCTGCTGGGGCGTGCCCTGCATCAGCAGGGTGCGGTGGGGAATGCCCCCCACCACGCATTTCCCCAAGAGAGCTTTCCCTTGGGCAAGGGAGGGATTGCCCGCGCCGTGGGCATCCCAGTTGACGGCGTGCACCGGGTAATCCCGGAACTCGGCCAGATAGTTGTAGTCGCGACACACATGGAGCAGGTGGAAAGGGGCAGGGGGCAGGGACTGCAACAGGCGCAGGTCGTAGGGACGGCCCCAGCGGGCATACTCGTCGCGAGACAGGCGCAGGGCAGTGGCCCAGCCGGTGGTGGCGAAAAACAGGCCGCCGGCGCCAGCCTCTAGGCAGGCGCGGGCGAAACGGATGAAGGTATCGGTAATCACATCCAAGGCGTAGGAGACCTTCTCGGGATAGAGGCGCAGGTGGGCGGCCACCACCTCGTCGCTGTTGGCCAGGCGCCCGGCAATAGCAAGGGGGGTGAAAACGGTCATGAGCACGGGCACCTGGGGGCCCACCCCGCGGATGACGGTCTTGAGGGCCTCCAGGTGCTGGCCCAGCACCCCCTGCTGGACATCCAGGGGCTTCAGAGCCAGCCAGTCCTGAGGCGTCTTCACAGGCCAGTCCACCACCTCCGGCTGGGCGAAGGGGTCGCTTTGGTAGCGCAGACGCACCCCCCAGTCCTCCCCATGGTAGGCGGCGCGGGGATTGACCTTGACAAAGTCCCAACGGTACGCCTGCTGGAAGGCCAGCATCGCCTGGGCCATGCGGGAGGGGTCGCTCTCCTCCAGGAAGAAGTGCCGCCACATGCTCACGGGGGGGCGGTCCACCGGCTGGCCGGCCAGGGCGGCCAGGACGCGCTCGCGGGGGGTCATCTGGTCGGGCATAGGGCTACCTCCCTTTGAAGACGGGCGTGCGCTTCTCCAGGAAGGCCCGCTGGGCCTCTCGGCGGTCTTCGGTGGCGTGCAAGAGGGTGCTGAACTCCACGGAGATACGGCGGTGGGCACCGTAGCCGGCCATGTCCAGGAGGGTGTTCATAGAGCGCTTCGTGTAGGCAAGGGAAAGGGGGGGCAAGGTGGCGAAAGTGTCCACATACTCCTGCACCACGGCGTCCAACTCCTCCGGGTGCACGGCACGCGTGACCATGCCCCACCGTTCGGCCTCCTCGGCGGTGAAGATGCGGCCGGTGAGGGTGAGGTCAAGGGAGCGCAGGCGCCCGATGTCAAAGAAGAAAGCCCCGCCCGCCTGGAGGCCAGCGTTGACCTCCCGAATGCCGAAGCGAGCGGTGCGCACGGCGATGACCACATCACATACCCCCAGTAGGGTAACCCCTGCGCCGTAGGCGTCGCCGTGCACGCGGGCGATGACGGGCTTGCTACCCCAACGGATGGCCTCGTGCAACCCCGCCAGGGCCTCCCGATACCGGCGGTAGCCGGCGGTGTCTAACTCCAGGGCCATACGGAAGTCCAGGCCAGCCGAAAACACTGGCCCCTCCCCGGCGAACACAATGGCCCGGATGGCGAGGTCGTCCTCGGCGCGGCGCAGGGCGGCACTGGCCTCCTGCACCAGGTCCAGGTTGAAGGCGTTGCGCTTCTCGGGGCGGTTGAACGTGATCCACGCCCCCGGCCCACGCATCTCATAGCGCACCACGCTGGTGGTTGCCATACACGCCTCCTGGGGTGGGCTGGCCCCAGTGTAGCCGTTGGCAAGCCCCCCTGCAACCCTCGCCCCCACAGGGGCACAATGCCCCCACCCCTCCCTTTTTCCCCCTTGCCGGCAGGGGCGGAATATGGTAGCATCAGCCTCAGCGAAGGGAGGTGAGAGCCGATGTGTAGATCGTGCGCAGCCCACGCGGGTAAGGCTCCCTCCACCGAGAAGGGGAAGCCCAAGAAGTAGGTTTCCCTTACGGTGTGGTGCCGGGGAACGGGGGCGCAGGCCCTCGTTTCTTTTTAGCGCAGGGCCAGCGCCCGGGCCACCCGGCGGAAGCCCTCCAGTGCCCCTTCAATCACCCCCTCCTCCACGCAGTAGGCGATGCGGAAGTGGCCGGGCGTCCCGAACCCACTCCCCGGCACCACCAGCACCCGCTCCTCTTGCAGCCTCTGCACAAAGGCGATGTCGTCGGGGATGGGGGAGCGAGGAAACAGGTAGAAGGCCCCCTGGGGCTTCACCACCTGGTAGCCCATCTCCGTCAAAGCCGTGTAGAGCCAGTCCCGACGCTTCTGATACCAGCCGATGTCTACCGTGACATCCAAAAGGGAACGCACTAACACCTGCATTAGGGCGGGGGCGTTCACAAAACCCAAAACACGGTTGGCGAAGATGCAGGCGTCCACCACCTCGCTTTTGTCGGGGCAGTGGGGATGCACCGCCAAGTAGCCGATGCGCTCCCCCGGGAGGGAGAGGTCTTTGGAGAAGGAGGTGGCCACCAGGGTGCGGGGATGCGCAGCGAACACACTGGGCACCTGCACCCCGTCGTAGACCAACTTGCTGTAGGGCTCGTCGCTAATCAGGTAGAGGGGACGGCCAAAGCGGGCCTCCCCATAGCGGAGCACTTCCCCCACGGCGCGCACAACCGGGGCTGTGTAGACCACCCCTGTGGGGTTGTGGGGCGAGTTAAGAATGAGGGCGCGGGTGTTGGGGGTGAGAGCCTGGCGGATGCGCTCCGGGTCGGGCTGGAAGGTGGCGTCGGTGGGCACGATGCGCACCACGCCCCCGTGGTTGTCCGCATAGAAGGGGTATTCGGGGAAGAAGGGCGACAGGATGATCACCTCATCGCCCGGGTCCAGCAGAGCCTTCAAGGCTACATTGAGTGCGCCCCCTGCACCGCAGGTCATCACCACATCCTCAGCGGTGAAGGGAAGGCCCGTCTGCCTCTGCAAGTAGGCGGCCACGGCAGCGCGGGTCTCCAGGAAGCCGGCGTTGGGCATGTAGCGGTGCATCCCCGGGCTGGGGGCGTGAGCCACTTCCTGCAGGAGACGTCGGAAGGCCTCGGGGGGCTCCAGAATGGGATTGCCCAGGGACAGGTCAAAGACCTTATCGGGGCCATAGCGCGCCTTCAGGCGCGCCCCCTCCTCAAACATGCGCCGAATCCACGAGCCTTGCTCCATGGCGTGGCGCACCTTCTGGGCAATGGCCAAGGGGCGGGTCTCTGGTCCCTGCACAGTGGTGCCTCCCGTTCACTGGGTAAGAGGATAGCCCCTGTCCCCGCGGGCGTCTAGGGGATACCCCCCATTGACCCACCGGAGGGATTGTGCTAGCATAAAACAGGATTCCCCCCTGGAGGCGACTGGGTGCACGACTCTCCCCGGGAGGCGTGTGGCATCTTTGGGGTGTACGCCCCAGGGGAGGATGTAGCCCGTATCACCTTCTTCGGCCTGTTTGCCCTCCAGCATCGCGGCCAGGAGAGCGCCGGCATCGCCACGGCTGATGGGGTCTCCCTCTTCCTGCACAAGGATATGGGGCTGGTCTCCCAAGTGTTCCGAGAGGGGGATCTGCACCGCCTGCGGGGGCATATGGCCATCGGCCACACCCGCTACTCCACCACCGGCTCCAGCCGCCCCCAGAACGCCCAGCCCATCCGTGTGGAGGGGGCCAACGGCGTCCTGGCCCTGGGGCATAACGGGAATGTCATCAACGCCAAGCAGTGGCGCACCCGCCTGGAGGCCGAGTGGGGGTGTCGGTTCACCACCTCCACCGATTCGGAGGTGATTGCCCACCTGTTGGCCAACGCCCCTGGGCGGGACTGGGGGGAGCGGGCCGCCTTCCTTATGCGGACGCTGGAAGGGGCCTATTCCCTGGTGGTGCTGACACCCACTACCCTGCTGGCCATTCGGGATCCGTTAGGGGTGCGTCCCCTGTGCCTGGGGCGGTTCAATGGCGGATGGGTGGTCGCCTCGGAGACCTGCGCCCTGGAGCACATCGGGGCCACCTTCCTGCGGGAGGTGGAGCCAGGGGAGGTGGTGCAGGTGAACGCCCCCTTCCCCCACACCCTTTACAAGGCCCCCGCCCCCAAGCGCGCCCTGTGCGTGTTTGAGTTCATCTACTTCGCCCGGCCGGACAGCCGTATGGACGGCCTTCTGCTCTACAATGCCCGCCGGCGCATGGGGCAAGAACTGGCGCGAGAGCATCCCGTGGATGCCGATCTGGTCATCGGAGTGCCCGATTCGTCCATTCCCGCCGCCCAGGGGTTTGCCGAGGCGTCGGGGATCCCTTATGCTGAAGGGCTTATCAAGAACCGCTATGTGTGGCGCACCTTTATTCAGCCCGACCAGCGCATCCGCGACCTCGGGGTGCGTCTGAAGTTCAACCCCCTGCGGGAGGTGTTGGAGGGAAAGCGCCTGGTGGTGGTGGACGATTCCATTGTGCGGGGGACGACGACGCCCCATGTGGTCAACCTTTTGCGCCGGGCCGGGGCCAGAGAGGTGCACATGCGCATCACCGCCCCGCCCATCTGCTGGCCCTGCCCCTTCGGTATTGATATGGCCACCCGTGCCGAACTCATCGCCGCCCACAAGAGCGTGGAGGAAATTCGCCAGGCCATCGGGGCCGACTCGCTGGGGTATTTGAGCCTCCCGGGGTTGTATCGGGCCTTGGGTTTGCCCAGGGACCGCTTTTGCGACGCCTGCTTCTCGGGGGCATATCCCGTGGATGTGCAGTTGGAGATGGATAAACTGGCCCTGGAGCGGGTGTAGCCCCGCACACCTCGCATAGGGGGGTGGCGGGCGTGCGCACCCTGGGGTGTGGCGTCCTGTTCTTGCTTGGGCTGGTGGGGGCCTTGGCGGGGGCGTGCACGGCCCCAGCAGCCTCCGTTTTGAGCCCCACCCCCTCTCCCCATTCTGCCCCCGCGCTGGTGCCCACGCCCACCCCCATGCCTTCTCCGCCTCCCCCTCCCATCCTTGTTACCCCCGCCCCCTCGCCTTCTCCCCTCCCTGTGCACCCCACCCCTACCCCATCCACCCCCCGCCTCATTCTGAACGGGCGCACCTTTTACCTCGAGGTGGCCGACACCTGGGAGAGGCGTTTGCAGGGGCTGATGTTTCGGGAGAGCCTCCCCCAGGACTGGGCCATGCTGTTCGTCTTTGAGGAGGAACGGCACTGGCCCTTCTGGATGAAGAACACCCTTATCCCCCTGGACATCCTGTGGCTCTCCAGCGCCTTGGAGGTTGTGGACATCCAGACCATGCACCCCCAGCCGGGGGCGTCGGATGCGGAGTTACGGGTCTATGTGCCCCGTGCCCCAGCCCTCTATGCGGTGGAGATGAACGCCGGCCTGGCCCAGGCCTATGGCTTCGCCATCGGCATGCGGGCGGTGGTGGAGGGCTACACCCTCCCCCACGCCCCGGCCAGTCCGTCCTCGCCCACACCGACCCCAACACCTGTGCCAACACCTACGCCCCCTCCACCACCAACGCCCACACCATCCCCCACCCCTACTCCAACCCCAACCCCTACGCCACTGCCTTCGCCCACGCCTACAGTAACCCCAACTCCTTCGCCCACACCAACGCCTTCTCCGACGCCGTCGCCCACCGCAACCCCAATGCCCTCTGCAACGCTGACACCCACGCCGACCCCAACACCTGTGCCAACACCTACGCCCCCTCCACCACCAACGCCCACACCATCCTCCACCCCTACTCCAACCCCAACCCCTACGCCGCTGCCTTCGCCCACGCCTACAGTAACCCCAACTCCTTCGCCCACACCAACACCTTCTCCGACGCCGTCGCCCACCCCGCTCCCCACACCCACACCATCCCCCACGCCTACAGCAACCCCGACACCTACGCCAACGGCCACACCCACACCGTCGCCCACGCCCACGCCGACCCCTCTGCCCACGCCTACGCCCACCCCTACTGCAACCCCAACTCCTACACCCACACCCACCGCGACGCCTACCCCAACGCCGATGCCCCCTCCCACGCCAACGCCAACTCCCTCCCCCATTCCGACGCCTACACCAACACCGACCCCCACCGCAACACCTACACCCTCCCCGACCCCCTCACCGACCCCAACGCCTCCGCCGTCCCAGGGATATGGGGTGGTCATCCGCTGCATCTTCTACGATGGGCGGGTGCCCCGCACCGAGGCCGACGAGTATGTGGAGATTGAGCATCAAGGGCAGAGCCCCGTCAACCTCCAGGGGTGGGTGCTCAAAGACATCTCCGACGGCTCGCCCTCCTTTACCTTCCCCTCTTTTGTCCTTCAGCCCGGGCGGCGTATACGGGTGTATACCAACCAGGTGCATCCCGAGTGGGGCGGGTTCTCCTTCAACTGGGGACGCGCCATCTGGGATAACACCAACCCCGATACCGCCGCCCTCTACGATGCAACGGGGAACGAGGTCTCCCGCAAGAGCTACCCGCCAGGGTGCTGAAGGGCGCTACCTTTGTGCCCGCTGGGGTATACTTGTGGGGGTAGCCTGGGCACAGGGGATTGAGAAGGTGGTGAGTATGCGCCTTTCTGCAGGGCAGGCGACAGTAGTGCGGGAGGCCCTCCGCCTGCGGGTGCCTACGGTGATAGAAATCCCCATAGACCCCCAGGACCTCCCCTTCCCGGCGCGGGCAGCCGATGTGTTCCAGGGGCGACAGTCAACACGACGCTAGGGCGATGCTGGTGAAGATCTGCGGCCTGCGCTCACTGGAGGACCTCCACGCCGCTGCCGAGGCGGGGGCCGACTTGGTGGGTATCGTGTTTGTGCCGGGGGTGCGGCGGCGGGTGGAGCCAGATGTGGCCGAGGAGATGGTAAAGCGCTTCCGCCGCGAGCGCCAGGGTGGGCACCTGCCCCGGGTGGTGGGCCTGTTCGCCCGCCAGCCGTTGGAAGAGGTGCAGGCCGTGGCGCGCCAGGTGGGCCTGGATATGGTGCAACTGTGCGGGGACGAGGATATCCCCTTCGCCTTACAGGTGGGCCTGCCCGTCCTGAGGGCCGTGCATATCCTCGGCTCCGGCCCTACCTCTGTGGCCCAGGTGGAGGGGCAGGTACGGGCGCTGGAGGAGGCGGGGATCACCCCCCTTTTGGACCGGGGCGGGGGGCCACAGCCGGGGGGCTTGGGCAAGCCCTTTGACTGGACGGTGGCCCAGGCTCTGGCCCAGAAGGGGCGTCGCTTCTTCCTGGCGGGTGGTCTCACCCCTGACAATGTGGCCCAGGCAGTGCGCCTTGTGCGCCCCTACGGGGTGGATGTCTCCAGCGGGGTGGAGACCAACGGCGTCAAGGACTACGACAAGGTGCGGGCCTTCGTGCGGGCAGCACGGGAAGCCAGCGCCACGTGCTAGGGCTGATCTCCAAGCCCCCTTTCCCTGAATCCGTTTGGACCGGGTGGGTGAAAGACAACACCCTAGTGATCGCCCCGCCCCTCCCCTATGCGGAGGTGCCGTCCGTCCTGCGCACGGCCGTGTTTCACAAACGCCTCACCGAAGAGAAGGGATGCGGCCTTCGGCGTCTGCTGCGCCCTGGGGATACGGACCGCCTCTCCGCCTGACCTGCACATACGGGCCTGGCGCTTGGACAAGGAGTGTGGCCTTCCCCGTGTGTATGACATGCACTACGCCGCTGGCCGAGGGTCTGTCCACCCCCTCTCTACTGCCGACAAGCGCCTAGTGCACGCCCTAGCCCGCCGTCGCCCCTGGGCACCATGGGTGGGGCCCGAAGGCCTGTCCTGACCCGTCTAGGGTCTAGTGGAGGCTCCTTTGCTACAATAGAGGAGATGGTGCACACGCCCCTATCGTCCCTCCCCGATGCCCGTGGACGCTTCGGCCCCTATGGGGGGCGGTTCGTCCCCGAAACCCTCATGAGCGCCCTGGCCGAACTGGAGGAGGCCTACCGCGCTGTCCGCCACGACCCCTCCTTCCAGCAGGAGTTGGCCCACCTCCTCCGCACCTATGTGGGGCGTCCCACACCCCTTACCTTCGCCCGCAACCTCACCACCCACCTGGGCGGGGGGAAGGTCTACCTCAAACGGGAGGATCTGGCCCACACAGGTGCCCACAAAATCAACAACGCCCTGGGACAGGCCTTGCTGGCCAAGCGCATGGGCAAACGGCGCATCATTGCCGAAACGGGGGCGGGCCAGCACGGTGTGGCCACTGCCACCGCCTGCGCCGTCTTGGGCTTGGAGTGTGTCATCTACATGGGGAGCGAGGATATGCGCCGGCAGGGGCTGAATGTGTTCCGCATGCGCCTGCTGGGGGCCGAGGTGCGCCCTGTGGAGGGGGGGTCCCGCACCCTCAAAGACGCCATCAACGAGGCCATGCGGGACTGGGTTACCCATGTGCGCACCACTTTCTACATCCTGGGAAGCGTGGTGGGGCCCCACCCCTATCCCATGATGGTGCGGGACTTCCAGGCGGTCATCGGGCGGGAGGCGCGCCAGCAAATCCTGGAGGCCGAGGGGCGCCTGCCCGATTACCTGGTGGCCTGTGTGGGCGGGGGGAGCAACGCCATGGGCCTCTTTTACCCTTTCCTGGATGACCTGGGGGTGCACCTGGTGGGGGTGGAGGCGGGTGGGAAGGGGCTGGAGACCGGCCAGCACGCCGCTTCCCTGACGGCGGGACGGCCGGGGGTGCTCCACGGCTCCTACAGTTACCTGCTGCAGGATGCGCATGGCCAGGTGCGGGAGACCCATAGCATCTCGGCGGGGCTGGACTACCCTGGCGTGGGCCCCGAGCACGCATGGCTGAAGGATACGGGGCGGGCCACCTACACCGCCGTTACCGACCAGGAGGCCCTGGAGGGCCTGCAGACCCTTGCCCGCCTGGAGGGCATTATCCCCGCATTGGAGCCGGCCCATGCGGTGGCCTATGCGTTGCGGTTAGTGCCCACCCTACCTCCCTCGGCCTTGGTGGTGATTGGAATCAGCGGGCGGGGGGATAAGGACATGGAGACGGTGGCCCGCGCCCTGGGCATGGGGAACAGGCAGGCAGATTTATGAGCCTGGAGTGTGCCTTCCACCCCGGGGTAGAGACGGCCCTGCGCTGTGGGCGCTGTGAACGGCCCATCTGTCCCCGCTGCGTGGTGCATACCCCTGTGGGGGCGCGCTGTCGGCAATGTGCCCAGGTGCGGCGCCTGCCCACTTACACCCTGACGCCCGCCTATGCCCTGCGGGGGGTGCTGGCGGGGGTAGGCGTGGGGGTAACGGTGGGGCTGGGCATCAGCGGCCTCCTGCGCCTGGTGCCGATGCCCTTCATGCTGATAGGGTGGCTGGTGCCCCTGTACTTCATTGGGGCGGGGTTTGCGGTGGGGGAGGCGGTCAGCCTGGCCACCAACCGCAAGCGGGGGGCGTGGCTGCAGGGCATAGCCCTGCTGGGCTTCCTCATCGCCTTCCTCGTGCCTGCCCTGCTGGTGCCCTCCTTTATGCTGTGGCGCGACCTGTTCTCGTTGGCGGGGCTGATCGTGGGCATCGCTCTGGCCATCGCTCGGGTGCGGTAGGGGGCGTTCCTTTCGCCCTCCAAGCGGTGCGCTCCGCACTCCTTGACAAGCCTTGCAGCCACTGCTATAAGATGGAGCAAACTGCCGGGGGAGGTAGACCATGAATCAGCGGAGCGGGATGCATCTTGTGGGTGTGGTGATTAGTGTATTGCTCGCTCTTTTTGCGCTTTCGTGCGCCCGTGCCGCGACGCCGACGCCCTCCCGTCCCGCGCCCGCTGCGCCGGTGGCTCCGGCCGCTGCCCCCACCCCTGCTCCCACCCCGACACCAGCTCCCGTCCAACCCGAGTTTCGCCTGAAGTTTGTGGGCACCAACCGCACCTTTCCCCAGTTCCAACTGATGCAATGGTGGGGGGATGAACTCACCAAGCGCACCAACGGGCGCGTGGTAGTGGAGTATACCAGCCTCCCCGAACTGGGGCTGACGGGGTTTGAGATGGTGCGGGTGATGCGGGCAGGGTTGGTGGATGTGGCCGATGTACTTCCCGGCTATGTGTCGGGCGACTTGCCTTTGCTGGAGGGGGCCGACATCGCCGGCCTGTTCCACTCCTACGACACCTACCAGCCGGCCTTCCAGGCGTGGTTGAAGGTGCTGAAGGAGAACGAGGAGAAGATGGGGGGCAAGTTCATCGGTGCCCACGCCTGGTCCAACCAATACCTGTTCAGCCGTAAACCCATCCGCGACCTGTCGGACCTCAAAGGGATGAAAGTGCGCATCTGGTTCACCTCGCTGGCGGACTACTTGCGTGCCTTGGGAGCCGAGCCTGTAACCATCCCGTTTGCCGAGGTCTACACCGCTATGGAGAGGGGAACAGTGGACGGGGTTGTCACAGGCTCCGACGCGGGCTATAACGCAAAACTCTACGAGGTGTCCAAGTACTTGGTGGATATCGGGGTCGGCCCCAAGATGACGGCGGTGGTGATCAGCAAGAAGACATGGGATAAACTGCCTCCCGATGTGCGGAAGGTGATTGAAGACCTGGAGCCTGAGTTGATACGGCGGGGCTTCCAAATGGGGCGCGAAACCACCGAGACGGGCATCAAAGGGAACATAGAGAAGGGGATGGAGTTTATCCCCGCCAAGCCGGAGTGGTACGCCACTTTCAAGGAGATCGTGGAGAAGCAAGTGGTGCCCGCCTGGGTGAAACGGGCCGGCGCCGACGGGAAGAAGGCGTTTAACAATGTGCTGGGCCCCCTAGTGGGATATACCATCCCCTAAGGGGGTGGCTGGCTCCCCACGGTGTAGGCACACGACCATGCGTCTCGCCCCGGCACAGGCGCCTCCCCGCCTCGCACAGGTGGTGATGCGTGTCTATCGGATGGTGGGGTATGTGGCGGAGGGGATGGCCTTGTTCAGCGGGGCATTGTTCCTGCTGGTCGCTTTCTATACCACGGCCGATGTCATCGGCCGGCGTTTCGGCACCTTCTCCGGCGTTACCGATGAGGTGAGCGCCTATGTGCTGGTTACGGGGGCCATGTGGGGGCTGGCCTTCGCCTTACGCACAGGTGCCCATGTGCGCATTGATGTGCTCCTGCCGGTGCTCCCGCGCCCCGTGCGCCAGGGCTTGGACATTGTGGCGACCCTGTTGATGGGCCTCTTCGCTGGGATTCTGGCTTTTTACGCCTGGCGGATGGCTATGGTCTCGTGGGACCTGAAGGCGAAGGCCCTGGGGCTGTTGGGCGCGCCCTTGTATATCCCCCAGTGGATGATGGCGTGGGGCCTCTCGGTGCTGGTGCTGGAGGCGGTTCTCCTCGTCGCCGTCAAGCTAGTGTCTGTGCTGTTCCTGGGAGGACAAGAGGTCGCCGGCTCCCCGCCACAGGAGGAGGGGTAGATGGCGGTCCTGGCCTTGGCCCTGGCGGGTGGGCTGATGCTGGTATTCTTCCTGCTGGGGCTGTATGTGGCCGTAGCCCTGGGGCTGATCGCCTTTACCCTGATGTTCTTCCTGAGCGATCGCCCCGTATGGGAGAGTGTAGCCCAGATTGCATGGAATGTGAATGTCAATGTAGTGCTGGTGGCCATCCCCCTGTTCGTGTTGATGGGAGAGTTGCTCCTGCGCAGCGGCCTCAGCGAACGGCTCTACCAGACCATGTCCAAATGGGTGGGGCGCTTGCCGGGGGGCTTGTTGCACAGCAACATCGCTGCGTGCGCCGTTTTTGCAGCGGTGTCGGGGTCCAGCGTGGCCACGGCGGCCACCATCTCGTCGGTTGCCCTTCCCCACTTCCGCGCCAAGAACTATAACGAACGGATGGTCATCGGGTCGCTGGCGGCGGGGGGCACTTTGGGCATCCTCATCCCCCCCAGTATCAACATGATCGTTTACGCCTTGCTGGCCGACGAGTCTATCGGGCGGTTGTATATGGGGGGTGTGTTCCCGGGGCTGCTCCTCACCCTATCGTTCATGGGGGTGATCGCCGTCATCGCCAAGATATGGCCCCGAGTGGCTCCGGTGGAGCCGCCCGTGCCCTGGCGGGAGCGGTTGTTGGGGCTGGTGAGCATGCTCCCCATTGTGGGGCTGATCTTTTTGGTGCTGGGGACGATCTATTTCGGCGTGGCCACGGCAACAGAGGCGGCCAGTTTCGGGGTGGCGGGGGCGTTTCTGCTGGCCCTGGTGAACCGCAGGGTGTCCTGGTCCATGCTGCGGGAGACGCTCCTCTCTACGGTGATGACCACCTCTATGATCATGCTCATCCTGTCGGCGGCGTTTATCATCAACTTCATCCTGGCCCATTTGGGAGCGCCCGCAGCCTTAGCGCGAGCAGTGTCCGATGCGGGCTTCACTCCCCTGCAGATGGTGCTGGTCCTCATCGGGTTCTATATCCTGCTGGGGACCTTTATGGACGGCTTCTCCATGATGGTGATTACTATTCCCATCCTCGTGCCCATTCTGCAGGATTTAGGCATCAACAAGGTGTGGTTCGGCATCCTGGTGGTGATGCTGACGGAGGCCGCCCTGATCAGCCCGCCGGAGGGGTTGAACCTGTATGTTCTGCACGGGTTGCGCAAACGCGCTATAGGGATGCGCAAGGGGACCATCGTGGATGTGTGGATTGGGGTGCTCCCCTTCTTGGTGGCTATCATCCTCACTCTGGCCCTGGTGGTGTTGTTCCCCGACATCGTGCTGTGGCTTCCCAATACCATGAAGGGGCGCTAAACAGGAAAGGGGCCTGCCCTCTTGGGGGAAGGCCCCTTATGCTTGCGGTGTGCCCCCGGCCACGGCCTATTTTCCCAGCCCCTTGCGAGGCCAGTATCGTCGGCGCTGGGGCGTTTCACGACCGTGTTCGGGATGGGAACGGGTGGGTCCGCCCCGCTCTAGTTACCGAAGGCACACCAGCACTCAGATACTATATCCCCTCTGCCCTTGGGCGTCAAGCCCCCAAGGCTTGACGGAAAAGGCCCCCCAGGGCACACTGGGCATAGTGCGGGGCCGAGTGTGCGCCCGGCTGGGGAAATGGGCGTGTACCCTCTACCCGACCTGACAGCGGAGACGCAAGGCAAAGAGCGCCGCCTGAAGGCCCTCCTGCAGGAGATGGGGTCGGTGTTGGTGGCCTACTCGGGAGGGGTGGACAGCACCTACCTGGCAGTGGTGGCCCACGATGTGCTGGGGGAGCGGGCCTTGGCCGTTACAGCCGTCTCCCCGGCGGTACCTCCCGAGGAGGTGGCCGAGGCCCAGCGCCTCGCCCAGCAGTTCGGCTTCCGCCACCGCCTGGTCCAGACCCACGAGGTGGACGATCCCCGCTACCGCGCCAACAGCCCCCTGCGCTGTTACTTCTGTAAGACGGAACTGTACACCGTGCTGCGCCCACTGGCCCAGGCGGAGGGGCTGGCATGGATTCTCAACGGCACCATCACCGACGATTTGGGCGACTATCGTCCGGGCCTGCAGGCAGCGCGGGAGCACGGTGTGCGCGCCCCTCTGGCGGAGGCGGGGTTGAGCAAGGCGGAGGTGCGCGCCCTCTCCCGCGCCCGGGGTTTACCCACCTGGGATAAGCCCGCTATGGCGTGCTTGTCGTCCCGCATCCCCTACGGGACGCCCGTGAGCGTGGAGGCGTTGCAGCGCATTGGACGAGCGGAGGCGGTTGTGCGCTCCCTGGGCTTTCGCCAGGTGCGGGTGCGCCACCACGAGAGCATCGCCCGCATAGAGGTGGAGCCGGCCGACATCCCCCGCCTGGTGGAGCCGGGGGTGCGCACCCGCGTGGTGGAGGCCCTGAAAGCCCTGGGATATAGGTATGTAACGGTGGACTTGGTCGGGTATCGCACGGGAAGTCTCAACGAGGTTTTGCATCCTCATCCAACAGAGGAGAGACGATGACCACACCACACCGTTTGATGGGCATCAACGACTTTGTAGAGGAACTAGCCCGCACCCTTCTGCGGGCCCCCCTCAGAGACCGCTACAGCGACCACGAGGAGTTCAAAAGCCACCTGAAGGCCCTGATGGAGACCTTTCTGAAAGATTCCCTTGCTTCTGCCCAGACACCCTATGCGGTGTGGAGCGGGGTGGCCGAGCCGGGTGCCCATGGGATCGTACCCACCCGCGCCTTCGGGCAGACCTATATTCCCGACTTGGTGGTGGACATCGCCGGGCGTCCGACCCTGGCTTTCCTGGGGCGCTTTTTGGGCAACCGGCGCACCGCTGGCGACCATCTGGCCGAAGCCCTGGGCAAAGCCCTGGTCCTCTCCGCCGCCTATCCCGCCGTCTTCCTGTTCTGCTATGCCCCCGATGGGGCAGTGCACCCCAGCGGGTTGATGGACCGGGAAATTCTTTTGGACCTCTGGTCGCGCCATAAGGTGCGCGTGGTGTTGCGGTGAAGGTGCGGGCTGCCTATCTGCACCTCATCGGGGGCGTCAGCGGGGACATGCTGCTGGCGGCCCTGGTGGATGCGGGTTTGCCCCTGTCCGTCCTGGAGGGGGCCTTCCGCGCCCTGGGGGTCGGGGGATGGCGTCTGGAGACCACCCGCGCCCAGCGGGGGGGCGTGGTGGGCACCCATCTCCGTATCCAAACGGACTCTTCAGCCCGCGTGGAGTCGTGGGACGCCTTCCGCCGCATTCTGACCGCATCCACCCTGCCCCGTCCCCTTGTAGAGAAGGCTTTGGCCGCACTAGAGCGTTTGGAACAGGCCGAGGCCCACGCTCATCGCCAGCCCAGGAGCCACCTCCACGAGTTGGGAAATCTGGACACCCTGCTGGATATCGTGGGTGTGGTAGTGGGGCTGGCCCATTTTGGCGTGGAGCGTGTGTACGCCTCGCCCCTGCCGGTGGGCAGTGGGTTGGTGCGCTCCGAGCATGGCCTCCTGCCCGTGCCGGCGCCCGCCACCCTGGCCCTTATAGCAATGGCCCAGGCCCCTGTGGTCCCCCCAAGTGCCACCGAGGTAGGGGAACTTGTAACCCCCACGGGCGCTGCCCTGGTAACCACCCTGGCCACCTTCACCCGCCCCATTATCCAGGTGGAGCGCTACGGCTACGGCCTGGGGACGCGGGAGGTGCTCCCCGTCCCCAATGCGCTGGCGATATGGATGGGCACGGTGGAGGAGGAGGTGCCCCCCCTGGTGCTTTTGGAGACCAACATAGACGATATGAACCCCCAACTGTTCGGGTATGTGCAGGAGCGCCTGTTTGCGTTGGGGGCGCGGGATGTGTGGTTGCAACCCTTGCAGATGAAGAAGGGGCGGCCGGGGGTGCTTCTGTCGGCGTTGGTGCCGGCCGCGCTGGAGGCGGAGGCGGTGGCCCTGCTCTTTCGGGAGACCACCACCCTGGGGGTGCGGACGCGTCCTGTCTACCGCCACGAGGCCCAGCGAGAGATACGAACGGTGTCCACCAGCCTGGGGGCGGTGCCCGTGAAAGTGAAGGTGTGGGAGGGGCGGCCTATTACGCTGGCCCCCGAGTATGAAGCCTGCAAACGCATCGCCCAGGAGCGGGGCCTGCCCCTGCAGCAGGTTATGCGGCAGGTGGCGCGAGAGGCAGAGCAGGCCCTGGGGCTGTAGAACGGTTCTCCCCCACCGGGCACAGGAGTAAGGCGAGGCATTACTCTCCGCGCCACTCCAGGACGATGATGGTGTCGTTTTCTAAGGCGGGTGTGAACCCCGCCGTCACGAGATGGCTTGTCTCCTTAATGACGCGTTTGTCCAAAAACAGGTAGCGGATGCGGTGCTCCCGCACCAGGGAGACGATGTCATCCGTTGAGGTGCTGTGGACAAGGCGAAGTGCTACGGCGTTCTGCCACACCTCGTCCTTGAGAGCCATCCATTTGGGGTCGCTGGCGCTAAAGGCAGGGAGGCGGGCATAGCCCTCCACCCACCAGAAGTATTGGAAACCCCGGGGGTTGTCCGAGGCTACCACCACGCTGCGGGGGACGCCGTTCACTCGTAGCCACTCTAGGGCCTGGTGCACCTCGGGGGTAACCACCTTATACCACTCGTGGGCAGCGACGGTGCGCTGGTGCCCGCGCACCACAAGGAAAAGGACAAAAGTGAGCGTTACAGCAAGCACTACACCTTGCCCCAGCACCCGGTGCAACGGCTGGAGGTCTTGGAGAGAGGCCCACAAGTCATTCAGAACGGCGCAGAGCCCCACGACTATCCCCACCTCTAACAACCCCAGGAACCGAGACTCCCCCGTAGGGATATAGAGAGCGAAGGCGGTTGCAATAATGGGCACAGTGATGGCGTGCAGAACTGTTATGCGTCCCCATGGTAGGAGACAATAGGTGACCAACCCTGTCGCCAGGGGAATAACCAAAAAAACTGATCCTGCATGGCCCGGCCACTCCCGGAACACGAAGGCTACCGATTCGCCGAAGGCAAGGCCACCAGGGTTGAGGGGCACCTCAGCAAAGGAGGAGAAGTAGATCCCATATATGGGAGCCAAAAGCATTCCACCGAGCAGAAAAGGCACACCCCACCATTGGAAAATGGAGCGCAAGACCTTAGGATGCACCCAACGATACCAGATGGCGAAGGTAAACAGAAGAGGGGCAGCGACGCCGAGGCTGGCTACAGTCCACACCGAGGTGAACAAACCGAGCACGCCCAACAGTGCAGATAGGAAAAGAAGGGTCTTTGAGCCGCCCCGGGCCAGGGCTGTGCCCAGTGTGGCCATACACCCCAGCATCAGCCCCTGTCCCAGCATCTGAGGATACCCACCCCACCCCAATGCCTCTCCCACGCTGTAGGGGAGAAAGAGCACCGCCAGCGTAACCAGCCCCCCCCACACAATACCTCCGGCTTGATAACCCAGAAAAAATACTGCCGGTCCCGCTGCCACCGAGGCCAATGCCCCCACCAACGCCAACCCAGGCAAGGGGGACAACACAGCACTCGCCCCCTTGGATAGAGCCGGCACCAGAGGCGGTACGACGGTATATGCTGCCCGCACCCGTTCCCCGAACAGGTCGTGCCCCAGGGCAAGCCAGTCGCCCGGGTCGGGGCCCGACGGCCCCCCTTGCGCTAAAATCCACCCGAACCGCCATGCCCCAATGCCCACGCACAGGGCAATCCCCACGATCCAAGCGCGCCAGCGCCAGAGCCCCTCCGGCACACGCCGAGCACGCACCGTAAGGGGCACAGCGAACGTCGCCGGGTAATGGACACCGGCCATCCTAAAATCTCTCCCTGTGCACAAGGGCAGTGAGAAGATGTTCCCAGCGGGTAGTGAAGCGTTCCCAGTCCATACTGAGAGCTTGCGCACGGGCGGCGGCCCCCAGACGGGGAGCCAGACAAGGGTCCTGCTTGAGATCAGAGAGGACGGCCGCCAAGGCCTCCGGATCTCCTGGAGGCACAAGAAAGCCCGTCCGCCCGTTTTCAACCACCTCTCGTGCACCTCCGAGGGGGGTGGCGATCACGGGCAAACCGCTCGCCATCGCCTCCAGGATGACCAGCGGGAACCCCTCTCCCGTCCGGGATGGGAGAACAAAAGCGTCGGCGACACGGTAGAGGTCAGACATTGTCTGCATCGGTGCTGCACCCCAAAAGCGCAGACCTGTCAGCCCGTGCTCGGACGCCCGCTTGACAAGAGCAGGACGGGCAGGGCCATCCCCCACTATCAAAACCTGTAAGTCAGGTTGCGCGCGCAAAATAGTGCACGCTTCCACTAAAACATCAAAGCCTTTCTTAAAGGTCAAACGACCCACCGCAAGAACAATAAACGCCTCCTCAGGCAATCCCAAACGCCGGCGCAGAGACTTCCGCTCCTCCACAGAGGCTATCGGTGCAAAGCGTTCCGTATCCACACCAGGGTAGATAACGGCCTCAACGGGACGGCCCCTCTCTTTTTGCACATAGTCCGCCACGGTGCGACTCACGCCCACCACTGCCGCCGCCCATCGGAGGGGCCAGCGTCCCAGCACGGCGTCGGCCCCGCGCTCCATTAGACCCCAGGGGAAAGGGTAACGGATGAAGGGCGTGTGCTGGTAGACTACAAGAGGCTTGCCGTATCCACGGGCCATCCAGGCACCCACAACCGAACTCATGAAGACATGGGTGTGCACCAAAACCAGGTCGTACTGGGGCACAAGACGGCGCAGAGTGGACACCAGGGAGGGGGCAAAAAGGGGGTAAGGGATACCCCACCACCGCTCCAGACCATCCCAGGCGGGGATGCGAAGAATATGAACTCCTTCCTGGGTGCTGGAAAAAGGGATGGCCCCGGTGCGGGGCAAACCAACGGTTGAGGTAACCACAGTTACCTGGTGTCCCCGGTGGGCAAGGCGACGGGCCATTTCCCAAGCGACAATTTCCAGCCCCCCAATATTGGGGAGCCAATGGTGGGTGAGGACAAGAAGACGCATCCTACAATTTGTGCAGGCGCTGAGATGAGGATACCTGGAGCGATCGCCTGGCGGGTGGACGCCAAAACAAGAAACGGAGGATGGCACCCATATCTTCCAGCCCAGCTTTGATACCGCTCAGTTTGGTTCGGCCGATGCGCGGGCGGTAAACGATGGGCAAGTCCATCATCCGTAGGCGCATGCGTCCCGCCTTCATAGCAATCTCCGGTTCAATGGCGAAGCGGCGCGCTTCTAAAGCCATGCGCTGGATATGCACTGCTTTCACCCCGCACAACCCCGTGCAGGGGTCCTGAGGAGTAAAGCCATACAGGTTCCGTATCAGAAAACGGAAAAGGGCCAGGCCCACACGATTGAACAGAGGTATGTGCTCCCGCCCACCCTGGCGGGATGCATAGACCAGGTCTGCCCCGTTGCGGAGCGCTTCGGCTATATCGGGGATGCGCTCGGCAGGATAGGTGTCGTCGGCGTCTATCCAAATAATGTTCTCCCCCTGGGCGTGAGCGATACCCGTCTTCAGCGCCTCCCCCTTGCCCCGATTGACGGGGTGGCGAATCACCCGGCACGGGAACCTGCTCGCGACAGCGGCGGTGTTATCCGTGGAGCCATCGTCCACCACGATGACCTCATACCCCTCGTCTATCGCCCGGAAAATCTTCTCCAACACCACCCCAATCCCCTGCTCCTCGTTATAAGCTGGGACGATGACGGTGGTCGTGGGGCGGCGTGGGAGGAGCGGAGATGTGCTCTTTTCTGTATCCTCCGACAAGGAGGAGCCTTCACTACCCACCATCGCCGGAATGAGCGCCCTCCACATAATCAGCACCCTCCCCATATGAAAAGTGCGCCTCTGGCTGGATAGGATTCTCCATCTTCTTCAAAGCGCGGCGCACCGCCTCCGGGTCCTTCAGGCGGTAGTAGGTGGAGGAGTTGGTCTTCAAAGTAACCTCCACCAGTGTGCCTACCAACTTCTCCAATGTTTCTTTCCGCGCCTCCACCTCATACCATTCAAATCCCAACCAGCCCCTTGGCGTCCTCTCCTCCAGAGCCAAAGCGTTGCGGGCGATGCGCATGGCCTCTGCATCCTTGCGGAATAGGGCAACAAGGGGATCCACAGGGTCTCGCTTTTTGGGGGGAATGGCCAGCGCCAGAGCCTGGCGCAGGGTGCGCACACGGTGCACCGTCATCTCGGGCACTGCTCCCCCCTCCCCAGGGGGAACCAGGGCGGAGGTGAATCCCAGGCGGGCCGCCTCCCGCAGACGGCGTTCGGTCTGGGGCACCCCCCGCAGTTCCCCCGTTAGCCCCACCTCCCCCAGGAAGACGGTGTGCGGGTCTAAGGCGGTGTCCCGGGCACTGGAGGCGATGGCCAGAGCCACGGCCAGGTCTGCGGCGGGATCATCCACCCGCAGGCCCCCCACCACCTTCACCGTAATGTCCTGGTCGCTTATGGGGAAATGGGCGCGCTGGGAGAGGGTAGCAACAATGCTCCGCAAGCGGCGTTCGTCATACCCCACTGCATCCCGCCGTGGGGAGGAGCCGCTGGCCGGGCTGGTAAGGGCTTGCACCTCCACCAGGAGGGGGCGGTCGCCCACCAGCAGGGGTGCCACCGCCGAGCCGGGAGCAAGGGAGCGCCCCTCCAACAGATAGCGGGAGGGGTCGGCCACCTCCCGCAGGCCCTGGGCCGTCATCTCCAGCACCGCCACCTCCTGTGTGGAGCCGAAGCGGTTCTTGTCGGCCCGTAGCAGGCGCAGGGCGGTGCGCCGTTCCCCCTCCAAGAACAGCACAGCGTCTACCATGTGTTGGAGCACCTGGGGGCCGGCCACATCCCCCTCTTTGGTTACATGCCCCACCAGGAGCACCGGCACCCCACGGGGCTTGGCCCAGTGCAGAAAGCGGCGCGTGCACTCCCGCACCTGGACGATGCTCCCCGGGAACCCCTCGGCCTCCTGGGTGAACACGGTCTGGATGGAGTCCACGATGAGCAGGCGGGGCGACAGGGTGTCCAAGTGGCTCCCCAGGGTGTCCAGGCAGGTGTCAGAAATCAGGATGATGCCCTGGCCGGGGATGCCCATACGCCGGGCGCGGGAGGCGATTTGCTGGGGGGATTCCTCGCCCGCTAGATAGACCACCCGCCCCTGCGCGGCTAAGGCAGATGCGATCTGCAGCAAAAGGGTGGACTTGCCGATGCCCGGCTCGCCTGCCAGAAGGATGATGCTCCCCGCCACTATCCCCCCACCCAGGACGCGGTTGACCTCGGGAAGCGGCAAGGGGAGGCGAGGTGCTCCCTCTCCCTCAACATGGGCCAGTTCTATGGGCGCTCCACCCGCTGTTACCCAAGGGGGAGGCGTGGAAGGAGAAGCCTCCACCAGGGGCTCCTGAACACCACACGCCCGACAGAAGCCCAACCATTGGGGGCTTTCCCACCCGCAGTGGACACAACTGTAGAGACGGCGCTCCTTGGGCGGCATGGGCGGGAACAGTGCAATTATACTCCAAAATGCTCTTCATTGGCGCCCACGGGCTTGCCAGAGTGGTATCGAGGTATGATAGGGGTGTGCATCGGTCGTGGTGGAGCCTCATCCTGCTGGTGCTGGTGGTAGGCGGTGCCCTTGTCCCCCTTTCTCCGCACAGCACACCCCAGCCCGAGCCCCCCTCCCCCCTCGCTATAGAGGTGGTCGCCCAGGGGCTGGAGGTGCCTTGGGCGTTGGCCTTCGCCCCCGACGGACGCCTCTTCCTGACGGAGCGGCCGGGGCGGGTGCGGGTGGTGGAGGGGGGGCGTCTGCGGGAGGAGGCGTGGGCGGTGCTCCCCGTGGCAGCCATCGGCGAAGGGGGGCTGATGGGCATCGCCCTGGACCCCCTTTTCCCTGCCCAACCCTTCATCTACTTGTGCTACACCTATCGCCGCGCCGACGGCTCCCTGGCCAACCGCATCGTGCGCCTCCAGGAGCAGGACGGGCGGGGCATCAACGAGCAGGTGCTGGTGGACAACATCCCCGGGGCGGACATCCACAACGGCTGTCGCCTGAAGTTTGGGCCCGATGGGATGCTATGGGCCACCACAGGGGACGCCCGCCGCCCGGACCTCTCCCAAGACCCCACCTCCCTGGCAGGCAAAGTTCTGCGCATGCAGAAGGATGGCTCGCCCCCGTCGGACAACCCCTTCCTCGGCTCCCTGGTGTATACCCTGGGGCATCGCAATCCCCAGGGGTTGGCCTTTCACCCCCGCACGGGGGAGGCGTGGATCACCGAGCACGGCCCCATAGGTAACGACGAGGTCAACCGCCTGACGCCGGGGGCGAACTACGGCTGGCCTCGGGTGCAGGGACGAGCGGGCGACCCCCGCTTTGCGGACCCCGTCGCCGCCTACACCCCCAGCATTGCCCCAGCCGGGGCCACCTTCCTTACCAGCCCCCGTTACCCCCAGTGGCGGGGCGATTTCCTTTTCGTAACCCTGGGATTCGGGGGCGGGCAATCTCACCTGCGCCGCCTGGACCTGGACGACGCCGGCACCCTCTTGGGACAGGAGGCCTTGCTGACGGGTGTTTTGGGACGCCTGCGGGACATCGTGGAGGGGCCGGACGGCTATCTGTACATCACCACCAGCAATCGGGACGGGCGAGCAAGCCCCCGCCCAGGGGATGACAAGGTGGTGCGCCTGGTGCCGGACCCAGCCCCGCCTGCGGAGACACTCCCCGTCCTCCTCACCCCAACGCCGACCGCCCCAACACCCCCTCCCGAAGCCCCGATGAGACGCACAGGGGCGAGCGCAGTGGTGCTCATCGGCGGAATCCTGGGGGCAGGGGCGGTGGTGGGACTTCTGCTGCTCCTGGCCCTGCGGTGGCGGGGGGAGCGCAGGGGTTAAGCGGAGTCCTTGTTCTTCTGTTTGGCTTGCTCCTGCGCCCGGGCGGCTTTGCGGGCCTTCTGGATGTGCTCATAGACGGTGCGGGCCAAAGTGCGGGCGGCCTCACTGCGGGTGTCGTCCAGACGCCAGAGCGCCTGTTGCTCCTTCGTAAGGGTGGGGCTGCGGAACTCTAGGAAGAACTTGCGGGTGAAGAAGCCGTAGAGCACTAGACCCGCCCCCGCCACCACCAACACCAGGGCAAGCGTTTGGAAGACCTGCTGGCCCTCGGGCTGGGGGAAGAGCAGGCCCACCAACGCCAGGCCCAGCCCCCCGAACAGCAGGGCCAAGCGCGTCCGCACCCCCAGGCGAATGCCGGTGATCTGCTCATAGGTCAGGGACTGCACCGGCTCGGAGGCGGTGGGGTCATCGGTGTAGCGGATGAGGCGACGGTCGGTGGCGTGGAAAGCCCCGCAGGACGCCAATACCTTTTCGCCCGCTTGGAGGTAGCGTTCAACACCCATGCTATCCCCCCGTATGCTTATGCCTCTGGGAGAGGGGGCTCATCCCTACCAGCATTATGCCACAGCCCGCCCCTGACGCAGAGCGTGAACCTCCGCCTCGGTATAGCCCAGTTCCCTGAGCACTTCGTCGGTGTGCTGGCCCAGGGCGGGCGCCGCGCCCCACAAGCGCCCCGGCGTCTGGGAGAAGTGGAAGGTCAACCCCACCTGATGCACCGTCCCCACCTCGGCTGCAATGTGCTCCACCAGACGCCCCGACTCCCACAGCACCCGCTCGCCAAAGAGGTCCTGCGACAGGCGCGCCGGGGCACAGGGCACGCCTGCCTGGGTCAGAAGGGAGAGCCACTGGGCCACCTCCCCCTGGCGGAAGCGCTCCTCCAGCAGGGTGCACAGGCGCCGCCCCTCGGGGGTATCCCCTTCGGCAGGGGGCGGAGGCTCCATCCCTAGCGTGCGCCACAGAGCACGCCACTGGGCCGCCTCGGTGCAGGCGACGAACAGCCATCCATCCCTAGCCTGGTACAGGCGATAGCCCGGCCCTGTGCCCACCTGGTCTATCGGCGTGGGGCGGGGCTTGGCTGGGGCAAAGAAGAACTCCCCCGCCTGGATGGCGAAGGCTGCATTGAGGAGGCAGGAGTCCACCCTCTGGGCCTGGCCCGTGCGGGCGCGGTGCCACAGGGCCAGCACTACCCCCCACGCCCCCAGCATGGCGGCGGCGTAGTCGGTGATGGCGACCCGCAGGAACACGGGAGGATGCCCCTGGGCGCGCATGGCCCCGCTTTGGGCTTGCAGAAGGGGGTCAAAGGCAGGGCGGTCGCTAAAGGGGCCGTGGGGGCCATACCCCGTGACGGTGCAGTAGATGATGCGCGGGTTGATGCGGCGCAGGGAGGCTTCGTCGGCCCCCAGGCGCTCCGCTACGCCGGGGCGGTAGTTCTGCACCACCACATCCGCCCGCCCCACCAGACGGGCCAGCACCTCCCGCCCCTGGGGACGGGTCAAATCCACCACCATCCCTCGCTTGCCCCGGTTCCACCCCTGGAAGGCCCCCGCATTGGGGCGGAAGGGGTCGCCTGTGGGGGGCTCCACCTTCACCACCTCCGCCCCCAGATCAGCCAGCAAAGCGGAACAGTAGGCCCCAGCGATATACATGGCCAGATCCACCACACGAATGCCCTCCAGGGGCGCAGAGGGGAAGGGACGGGCAGGGGGCACAGGCTGGGGAGGCAGGTGCGCCTCGGCCCGCACCTGGGCGGTGTGCTGGCCGGGCAGGGGGGCTGGCCCCCGCACCCGCCCCGGCGTATGGGACAGGGCCACCGGCACCCCCATCTGGCGCGTGGCCCCCAGCAGGGGGTCCTCCACCGCGAGCAGGATGCCGTTGTGGGCCACCTGTGGGTGCTCCAGGAACTCCTCTCGGGTCAGGGCCGGGGCACAGGGGATGTCATGCCGCCGCAACAGGTCCAACCAAAAGGCACGGGGCTTCTGGCGGAAGATGTCCGTCAGGGCAATGGTGAGGGGTTCATAGGCGTCGGGGGGCAAGCCCCACGGGGCGTGGGCCAGGGCGGGATTCGCCGCCCAATCCATCCGCTCCAAAGCGATGCACAACTTGTTCCAGAAGGTGGTGTTACCGCAGGCCAGGAAGAACCACTCCCCATCGCTCCCCGCGTAGAGGCGGTAGATGGGGTTGATGCCCTGGGGGGAGCGCTTGCCTCCCGCCAGGGGGCGGATGCGTGGCCCCGCCACGATGGTGCCCGTTTGCAACGCCAGGGCGCCATCCACGAGGGAGACCTCCACCTCCTGCCCCCGCCCACACCGCTGGCGCACCAAAAGAGCGGCGGTAACGGCGATAGCGGCCTGGAGCGCCGCCCCGTAACTGGGCAGAGGGAGAAAGACACAAACGGGGGGACTCTCCACCCCGCCCTGGTCGCCATAGATGCCTGTCCAGGCGGAAACGATGGCATCGTCGGCAGGCTGGGAGGCCTGGGGCCATCCCCAGGGAAAGGGGGGCATGCGACAGGCGACCAGATACGGAAAGCGCTGGGTCAGAGCCGGTCCCGTGATGCCCAGGGCTTCGGCCTCCGCCAGGGAGAGATCGTGCAGGAGCACATCCGCTCGCCCCAGCACGCCATACAGCACCTCCCGTCCTGCGGGGGCGTGCACATCTAGCAAGGCGCTCTCCTTCCCCCGGTCAAAAAAGCGGGCCAAAAAGGGGTGCCACAGGCCGGCGGGGGGTGGCTCCCCCCGCTCCAGGCGCACCACCCGCGCCCCCATATCCCCCAGCAGCAGAGCGGTATACCGGGGGGCCAACGCCTTGCCCATGTCAACCACCAGAAGACCGTCCAGGGGTTGCACAGCACCTCCTCGGAAGGGGAGTATAGCGCACCCCTCCCTGGTAGGATAGAGGTGTGCACCGTGGCGACCGAAGGAGGCATATGCGTATCGGCATTCTGGGAGGCACCGGCCCCGAGGGGAAAGGCCTGGCGGTGCGCTGGGCCCTGGCGGGAGAGGAGGTGCTCATCGGCTCGCGGGATGCCACCCGCGCCCACCAGGCTGTGCAGGAGGTGTTGGCCCTCTGCCCAGGGGGCAAAGTCCACGGGATGCTCAACAGCGCCGTGGCCCAACAGGCGGAGGTGGTGGTGGTGGCCGTCCCCTACGAGGGGCAGAAGGAGACGCTGACAGCCCTACGCCCCTCTTTAGCGGGCAAGATCCTGGTGGATGTGGTGGCCCCGTTGACCTTCATACGGGGGCGGGCGCGGGCGGTGCTGGTGCCCGAGGGGTCAGCGGCCCAGCAGGCCCAGGCGGTGGTGCCCGAGGCGCGGGTGGTGGCGGCCTTCCACACCATTAGCGCCCACGACCTTCTCCACCCCCCTGCGCCCATCCCCTGCGATGTGCTGGTATGCGCCGACGACGCCGAAGCCAAGCGCACCGTTATGGCTCTGGCGGAGCGCATCCCCGGTGTGCGGGCGGTAGACGCCAACGGCCTGGAATGTGCCCGCTATGTGGAGGAGATGGTGGCCCTGCTCCTGAACATCAACCGCATCTACAAGGGGAGCAGGAGCATGGTGCGCATCGTGGGGTTAGTGGGGGCACCGCCCCCGCAGGGTTAGCCCGCGCCTTTCTGCTGGCGGGCCAGGCGGCGCGCCCGCAAGCTGTGGCGTGGCTCCCAGGTGAGGAAGGCCCCCATCCCCCCCACACCCAGCAGGCGCTCCCGTGCGGGCCCCTTCACCCACTCAATCCCGACGCCTTGGGCGATGGCCTGCTCAGCGGCGGCGTCGGCCAAGTCGGGGATGGGTGCCAGGTTCCCGCCACACAGGGGGCACGGCCCCCGCATGGAGGGGGTCAAGAGTGCGCACCCCGTGCACCGCGCCCCCGAGGGATGCCACCCGTGCGCCACCACCAGCAGGTGCACCTGACGTGCGTGCAGGGCAAAAAGCGTCCGTTCGGGCGAGAGCACCGCCGCCCCCCGTTTGGCGGCGGCGGTGATGAGTTCCTCCACCAGGTCGGCCTCGCGGCGGCGCTCCACCTCCTCCTCAATGGTGCGGGATGCCTCCAGCACCTCTTGGGGAGTGGTCTGGTTGGGGTGAAGGGAGAGGGTGCCCACCACCCGCTGGCGCAGGGCGGGAGAGAGAGCCTCCTCCAAAGCGGTGCGGGCCTCCACCGGCCCCCCTAGAATTAGGCGGTCAAAACGCCGTTGGCGGAGCATCTCCTCCAAGCTTTGGACAACGGCGCGGACATGCTCCTTGACGGACTCCTCGTGGTGGCGTTGGAAACGGGGGGCCGACCATCCCCCCTGGGCGTGCTTCTGGGGGACGGGGGTAAGCACCAGGGCCTCCTCCTCCACCTGCCCCAGGTGCACCAGGAACAGGCGTGCCCTCTGCTTCTCCACCAGCACCACCCCATACCGCTCATACTCATCCAGCAGGTTCAGCAGAGGCGTGGTGTAGGCCGTCTCCTGGAAGCGCACCAGGTCGGGCACGGGGACAGGCAGGTGCCAGGTGCGCCAGAGGTCCAGAGGCTCGGCGGTGAACAGCACCAGCCCCCGCCCCTGGGGGGTCCACTGGGCGAACCACTCGTCCAGGCGCTCCCACTCTTTCAGCAGGGCCTTGCGATAGGTGGGGGTGGGGGCGCTCGCCTCCAGGGCTTTGATGGCGTTGGAGACTTTCGTCCGGGGTGCGGGCCACACGGTGTGGGTGGGGTCCACGGTCAAGTACACCGAGAGCACCCACACCCCAGGACGGTGCAGATGCTCCAGTGCGCGTACCTCTTCCACGGAGATCATAGGCATACTCCTGTGCACACAACCGGCGTTACTTCTCTTCCGATGGGGTGGTGGGCCGTCCTTCGGGTTCGGGGGTTACCAGGGGTTTGGGGAAGCGTCCGAGGGGGCTGGGGGCAGGGGAAACCTGGGCCTTGCTCTCGTAGGCGCGTTGGCACTGAATATCGCGCAAGGCCGTGGGCATGGCGCGCAAACGGGCGAGGGGAATAGGCTCCCCGCAGTCCACACAGTAGCCGTAGGTGCCGGCGTCCATGCGTTCCAGAGCCTCCTGCACCTGCACCAGGGCCGTCTCCAAGCTTTGGCGCTCGGCCAGAAGCACCTCCTGCTGGTGTGTCTCGCTGGAGACATCAGCCAGGTGGGTGCCGTAGCCGTTCTCCTCGCCGTGGGCCTCGGCCATGGCCTGCAGGTCGCGCTGGACACGTTCCAGCGTGGTGCGTAGGCGGGCCTGCTCCTGCTCCAGGGCGGTGCGCAAAGCCATAAGGGTTTTGGGGGCAAGGATGCGTTTGCGCGGCATAGGCACTCCTTTCTCTCGTTTCATGCTACCATGACCTCTTTGGAGGGGAGACAAAAGGTGGTGTACCCCCTTTGCAGAGGGGGCACGATGCGCTATCCTTGTCCTTTGCCAACCTTGTCTGTGCACCGTATCCCCAGGGCACCGGAGAGGAGCATCGGTGGAGAAAGGTGTTCTCTCGCGTCGGCGGCAGCAGTTGAGCAAGGAGGCCATAGACCTGGCCCTGCGGGGCCAGTGGGAGCAGGCGGTTGCCATTAATCGGGAAATCCTCCAGAGCTTCCCCGAGGATGTGGAGGCGTGGAACCGCTTGGGGCGCGCCCTGATGGAGTTGGGGCGCTACGAGGAGGCCACCCAGGCTTACCAGAAGGTGTTGGACATCTCCCCCAGCAACACCATCGCCCGCAAGAATCTGGAGCGCCTGAAGCACCTGCAGGGCACCCAGCCCCAAGTGCCCCCTAGCGCCGCCCCCACCACCGTTTTCCTGGAAGAGGCAGGCAAGGCCACCACAACGGCCGTTCGCCCCCAGGTTTCTCGGGAGGTGCTCCTGCAACTGGACCCGGGCGACCCCCTAGACCTGCGGGTGCAGGGCAACCTGGTATCTGTGGCCACAGCGCAGGGGCTGACATTGGGGTATTTGGAACCCCGCATCGCCCATCGCATCCGCACCCTGATGGAGAAGGGCGACCGCTTCAGTGCAGCGGTGGCGTCGGTGGGCGACCAGCGCCTGACCGTCTTGGTGCGTGCGGTGGCCACCCCTTCGGGCGAAACCCCCTTCCCCCTCAGCGACTACCCTCTGACCCAAGCCTTGGAGGAGGTGGACCTGGAGGAGGAGACCACATCCCCCGTGGCAGAGGAATCGGAAAACCCAGACGAGGGTGCCGAAGAGACCCCCGAAGAAGAGGAGGCCGAAGAAGGGGTGTAACCCCCTACCCACCCCTCCTGTACTCGCGCAAGAGGTGCTCTGCCCGCTCTAACAAAGCCAAGGGGCTGAAGGGCTTGGCGAAGAAGGCATTCCCCCCCGCCCCATAGACCTGTAACTCGGCACCCGGGTCTGCCCAAGCGGTTATCACAATCACGGGCACCCGCCCCAGCACGGGATCCTGGCGCAGCGCACGGGTAAGAGCCAAACCGTCCATACGGGGCATGCGCAGATCGGTGATGACCAAGTGGGGGCGTATGTGGTAGGCCATCTCCAGGGCTTTTTGGCCGTCCCGCGCCAGGTGCACCTCAAACGGGCCCCCCGAGAAAGTCAGGGCCAACAGGTCGCGCAGGTCTTCCTGGTCCTCCACGATGAGGATGCGCCAGACCCCCGATGCGTCCATCAGACCATCCCCCCCGAAGGGCATAGACAGGGCACCGGGAGTGTGGCTGTCCAGGATAACCGTTCGCAGCAGGGCATCATCGCTCACCTTTGCCCCCTGGTGCAGGATCCCGTCTTTTTCCTTATCATAGTCCTCACCAGGGGTGCCCCAGACTCCGTACAAACCCCCAACTTCCCTGAGGGGAAAGGAGCGTCGTGATTCGCTTGACCGAGGAGATGCGGGAGGCCATCAACCCCGCCCTGGCCCGAGGCATGCCCTGCCTGCTCATCACGGCGTGGCAGGATGGGTGGCCCGCCGCCGGCTTCCGGGGGAGCATGATGGTCTATGACGAGGAGCACCTGGCCTATTGGGAACGCACCCACGGGCGGGAGTTGGCCGCCCTGCGCCAGAACCCCCGGGTGCTGGTCATTTTTCGCGACCCCGTCAAACGCATTGGCTGGAAGTTCTACGGCACCGCCACGGTGCACGAGGCCGGGCCGGTGCGGGAAGCGGTGCTGGCCCGCACCGTGCCCGAGGAACTGGAACGCGACCCCGAGCGGAAGGGGGTGGCCGTCCTGATACGGGTGGACCGGATCACGACCCTGGGGGGACGGGTTGTGCAAGAGCGGGAGCCTGGGGCGTAACCAGACGCTCCCGCCGCTCCCTGTAGTAGTCCCACACCTTGCGGTAGGCGGTGGCCGCCCGCAGGAAGGAGGGGAAGGCCGGCACCCCCCGTCGCGCCAGGGCCAGGCGCACCTCCCGCTCCTCCCCCTCCCGATGCATCGGCGTCAGGACGCACAGGAAGGGGCGCTCATACCGCTCCCGAAACGCCCCCAGCAGGTCCACCAGGCGGTCTAACCCCCTCTCCCCCCGTGGCACAAACGCCAGGTTCACCTCGTAGCAGATGGCGTCAATGTGGGCATCCCGCGCCAGGATGTCCAACACCCTCTGCACCAGGTCCAGGTTGCGGATGGTGGGGGTCATGTCCATAGGATTGCGGTAACTGCCCCCTACCGTGCTGTAGAAGGTGGCTAACTCCTGGTAAGAAGCAGACGAAAGCAGGGGCACCTGCAGCCCCGCCTTGGCGAAGGCATCGGTGATGACCACCGATTGCCCCCCGGTCATGGCCACCAGCCCCAGGCGAGGCCCCACCGGCTCCTTCAGGTAGCAGAGGGCTTTGACCAGATCCAGGGTCTCCTCGAAGGAATCGGCCCAGAGGGCGTTAGCCTGGCGCACCGCCCCCTGCCACAAAGCGGTGGAGGCAGCCAAGGAGGCGGTGTGGGACTGCGCTGCCCGTGCCCCCTCGCTGGTCTGCCCCCCCTTCCACACCACGATGGGTTTGCGGGGGCTAATCGCCTGCATCAGGTGAAAGAGCCTGCGGGCGTGGGGCACCCCCTCCAGATACATGGCGATCACCTGGGTTTGGGGGTCCTGCCCCAGGTAGTCCAGGTAGTCGTCGGCGTGGAGGATGATGCCGTTGCCCATGCTCACCGATTTGCTGATGGTGATCCCGTGCTGGTAGCCCACCAGGCTGAAGGCGTTGGCGTGGGTGCCGCTTTGGGAGATGAAGCCCACCGGCCCCCCCTCGCCATAGTATTGGTCCACATGGTGGCGCAGGCCCCAGCGGGGGTTGAACAGCCCCATGCAGTTGGGGCCAACGACCTTCATGCGCGCCGCACGGGCCATCTCGGTGAGCACCTGTTGGAGGCGGATGCCCTCCTCCTCGCCCGTTTCGGCAAAGCCCGCAGTGAAGAACATCACGGCGTGGACACCTTTGTGAATGGCGTCCTGGAGCACGCGGGGGGCCACATGGCGGGGCACCGCCACGATGACATAGTCCACCGCCTCGGGGATGTCCCGCAAACTGGGATAGTTGGGGAAGCCCAGGGCGCGGATGCCCTCTATCTCCTGGGGGTCCACCTGCACCGAGTACACGCGCCCTCGGATAGTGCTGACCGAGCGGAGCCACATGTAGTCCCGATCCCTCTTATCCCCCACCACAGCCACCACCCGGGGGTGGAACATGCGGTCCATCTCCTCAAAGGTCCAGCCCATCCCTACCCTCCTGTGGGGGTCAGGATAGCGCTCTCCTCCAGCACCACGCGGGCATCCACAGCCAGACAGCCCTGGGGATAGGCGAACACAGGGTTGAGGTCAATCTCCCGCACCTCGGGGTGTTGTTCCAAGAAGGCAGAGAGGGCCAACAGCGCCTTCTCCAAGCCCTCCAGGTCTACGGGGGGCTGTCCCCGGTAGCCCGCCAGCAGAGGGAAGCCCCGAATCTCCCGGACCATCTGGCGGGCATCCCGCGGGGTCAGGGGCACCAGACGGAAGGAGACATCCTTCAGCACCTCCACAAACACACCCCCCAGCCCGAACATCAGGTAGTGGCCGAACTGGGGGTCTTTGCCTGCGCCCAGGATGACCTCCACGCCGGGCGGGGCCATGCGCTGGACGGAGACACCATGCAGGCGGGCCTGGGGAGCTCGGGTGCGGGCGCTCTCCATCACATCGCGATACGCACGGGCAACGGCCGCCCCGCTGGTAAGGTTCACCTTCACCCCGCCGATGTCGCTCTTGTGCACGATGTCGGGGGAGACGATCTTGAGGACGACGGGCCATCCCAGGGTGCGGGCGATGCGCACCGCCTCGGGGGCGGAGCGGGCCAGGTGCGTGGGGACGATGGGGATGCCACTGGGAGACAAGAAGGTTTTGGCTTCTACCTCGGTGAGGAGGGTGCGCCCCTCCCGGCGCAGGGTGGCGAAAAGGTCGGCAGTGGACACGCCCCCTCCTTGACGGTATCGTTCCCAGGGTAGCAGAGGGGGCGGAGGGCGTCAACGGTTGCACGCGTTGACACCCCAGGGCGACTGTGCTATAGTGGGGGCGGACAAGCGCAGAGGGCACGACGGGAGCTGGGGGAACCCGGCTGAGAGGGTGGCTGATACCGCTGCCGACCGTCATCACCTGATCTGGGTAATGCCAGCGCAGGGACCTGGGGCGAGAGACCACAGCGCCGCTGGCATGCCCAGCGGCGCTGTCGTTTCGGGGAGGGGCGCTATGGACGACCCGCTGGTCATTGCTGGCAAGGCCTTCCGCTCCCGCCTCATGGTCGGAACGGGCAAGTTCCGCACCCCCCAGGAGATGGTGGACGCCATCGCCGCCTCGGGTGCCGAGATCGTTACTGTGGCCATTCGCCGCCTGGACCTGTCTCACCCCAACCAGAAGACCATCCTGGACTACCTGGACTGGACGCGTTACACCATCCTCCCCAACACGGCGGGGTGCCGCACGGTGGAGGAGGCCCTGTTCATCGCCCGCCTGGGGCGCCAGGTTACAGGCTCTCCCTGGGTGAAACTGGAGGTGGTGCCCGACCCCAAGTACCTCCTCCCTGACCCGGTGGGCACCCTGCGGGCCGCCGAGCAGTTGATCAAAGAGGGGTTTGTGGTGCTCCCGTACATCCACGCCGACCCGGTGTTGGCCCGCCAGTTGCAAGAGATAGGGTGCGCCACGGTGATGCCATTGGGCTCGCCCATCGGCTCGGGGCGGGGCATCCTCACCAAAGAGGAGATCGAAATCATTATTGAGCAGGCGACGGTGCCTGTGGTGGTGGATGCGGGCCTGGGCGCCCCTTCGGACGCCTCGTTGGCCATGGAACTGGGGGCGGAT
Source organism: Dehalococcoidia bacterium (assembly GCA_025060295.1). Classification (NCBI taxonomy): domain Bacteria; kingdom Bacillati; phylum Chloroflexota; class Dehalococcoidia; species Dehalococcoidia bacterium. The sequence continues at coordinate 55,229 of JANXCH010000007.1, forward strand.
GCGGTGCTGGTGAACACCGCCATTGCCCAAGCCCAGAACCCCGTGCTGATGGCCGAGGCCTTCCGCCTCGGGGTGGAGGCCGGGCGCAAAGCCTACCTGGCTGGGCGCATCCCCAAGCGGGCCTACGCCTCGGCCACCAGCCCCTTGGAGGGGGTGCCCCAGCCCGTGCGGCGCGGCCCCTAGCCCCCCGCCATGCCCCTGCCCCGGCCGTGCCTGGCCCTGGTAACCGACCGTCGTCTCTACCCCACCCTGGAAACCCTGGTGGAGGCGGTGGCCCAGGCGGTGGAGGGGGGCGTAGACCTGGTCCAGGTGCGAGAGAAGGACCTGCCCGGCGGCCCCTTGCTGGAGGTGTCCCAGCGCTTGCGGGAGGTCACGCGGGGGCGCGCCCTTCTCTTTGTGAATGAGCGGGTGGATGTGGCTCTGCTGTGCGGTGCCGATGGGGTGCATCTTCCGGAGGCGGGCCTTCCGCCAAGGGGGGTGCGCCGCCTGGTGGGGGCGCGCCTCCTCATCGGGGCGTCGGTGCACAGCGTCCCCTCCGCCCTGCGCGCCCAGCAGGAGGGGGCTGACCTGCTCATCGCCGGCACCATCTTCCCCAGCCGCTCCCACCCCGGCCAGGAGGCGGTGGGGGTAGGCCTCTTGGCAGACCTGCAGAAGGCGGTTACCCTGCCGGTGCTGGCCATTGGGGGGGTAACGCCCCAAAACGCGGGGGCGTGCATTCAGGCGGGAGCCAGTGGGGTGGCCGTCATCACGGCCATCCTGGGCCAGCCCGACCCCCGCGCTGCGGCCCAGCGCCTGAAGGAGGCCATACGCCAGGCTTGGGAGAAAGGGGGGTGGGCATGCTGCGCCTGACGGTCAATGGGCAACCCCGCACCCTAGAGCGCCCCATGAGCATCCTGGAGTTCCTCCAGTCCCTAGGAGTGAACCTAGCCATCGTGGCGGTGGGATACAACGGGGAGGTGCTGGACCGCCAGGCGTGGGCCACTACGGTTCTGCAGGATGGGGATGTTCTGGAAATTGTGCGCCCCGTGGGAGGGGGATAACTCCCCCTCCCCCGGGGCGGGCGTGTGTGGTGTCCTGGCGTCTTACTTGCGGGGCCAGTAGTAGTCGGCGGCCAGGTCGTAGGGCGGGTTAATCAGACGCTGGTAGGGGACGAACCACGAGGCGAACTGACGCTGGGACTCGTAAATTTTGGCGAAGTCGGGGTTGCGTGCCGCCTCCCGTGCAGCCACACGGTCCCACGCTTTGAGCATCTCCAGAAGGATCTCCCGTGGGGTTTCCACCACCGTAACGCCTTCCTTCGTCCGCAGGTCCTCCAGCGCCTCATAGTTCATGCGCCATGCCTTGCTCCAGTTGAGCACCAAGGCCTCGTGGGCAGCCATTTCGATGATCAACTTGAGGTCATCGGGCAGTTGGTCCCACTTGGCCTTGTTGAAGATCACCTCCCCCACCCCCGTGGGCTGGTGAATACCGGGGATGTGGTAATACTTGACCACATTGGGGAAGCCCAGGCGGTAGTCGGAGTGGGGGTCGCTGTACTCCGCGCCATCGATGACGCCCCGTTCCAGGGCGGGGACGATCTCGGCGGCGGGGAGGGTAACAACCGACGCCCCGAATTCCTTAAACACTTCGGAGGCCAGGCCGGCGGCCCGCATCTTGACCCCGCGCAGGTCGGCCACCGAGCGAATCGGCTTCTTATACCATCCCAGGGGTTCAGGCATCTCTCCCCAGATAGGGAACCAGACCACCTGATACCCTAACTTGGCCACCAGTTCGCGATAGAGCTCTATCCCCCCGCCGGCGAGGAGCCACGCCGTAAAGTCCCAGTTGTTCATCCCGAAGGGCCCCCCCGTGGCACTGGCAAAGAGGGAGAAGGCGGTGTTCTTCCCCACCCAGTACCCGCTCCACGAGATTCCCCCGTCCAAGACTCCCTTGTGAACCGCATCCAGCACGTCAAAGGCGGGCACCACCGCCCCCGCAGGGAGCAACTTAATGACCAAGCGCCCCTTGGCCGCCTCGTTCACCCGCTTGACAAAGTTCTCCCCCCACATGTAGTCCCAGATACCGGTGGGGAAGGTGCTCTGCACCACCCACTCAATCGGCTGAGCAGCCGGGGCAGCAGGGGCGGCAGGTGCAGGCGGAGGGGGTGCTGCTGGAGCAGGGGTCCCAGGCACCGAGGCAGGAGCAGCGGGCTGGCGCGCCGGCTCAGGTTGACGTCTACATCCCCCTGCTATCACGACGAAGACGATTAAAAAGACGAGGGGAATAAAAAGGAGTTTCGTCGCTTTCATATCCACCACCTCCAGCCGACACTTCGCCCCGAATTTAGCAAACTCCCCCTTTTACTGTCAAGGCCAACAGAGGCTGTGGGCGAGGGGCCTCTGCCCTTGTCATATTGGCGCTCGGGCCGCAGCGCCGAGTGGTGGTGCCCCTACCCTTGACCCCCCCGTCCCCGTTGGGCTAGCATGGAAACGTCCCCCCATCCTTCGGGGGAAGCACCTTAACAGCATAGGACGGAAGGAAGGTGAGCCTATGATACCCCTTGTGTTGCTCGTCCTTGCCGTCCTAGCGGCCATGGGGATAGGAGTTGTCGGCGGCTATCTTGTGCACAAGGCCCGCGCCGACCGACGCCTGGCCGAGGCGGAGGCCCGGCTCCAGGAGGTCCAGCGCCAGGCCCAAGAGGAGCATAAGCGCCTTCTGCTGGAGGCCAAGGAGGAGGCCCTCAAAGCGCGGGCAGCAGCAGAGGCCGACCTACGGGAGCAACGGCGGGAGCTCCAACGCCTGGAGGCCCGCCTTAACAACCGGGAGGAGGCCTTGGAGCGGCGGGCGGAGGTGTTGGAGCGACGGGAGCGCGCTGTGGCCCACAAGGAGAAGGAGGTGGAGCAAGCCCTGGCGCACGCCGAGGAAGCCAAGGCTCAATATCTCAAGCAGTTGGAAAGCCTGGCGGGCCTGTCGGTGGACGAGGCACGCACCCTACTTCTGAAACGGGTGGAGGCCGAGGCCGAAAGTGATATCGCCCGCCGCCTCTGGGAATTGGAGCAGCAGTTCCACGAGGAGGCCAACGAGAAGGCCCGCCGCATCATCGCTCAGGCTATCCACCGCCTTGCTGCTGATGTCACCGCCGAATCCACCGTAACCGTGATCCCTATCCCCAGCGAAGAGATGAAGGGCCGTCTCATCGGCCGCGAAGGACGGAACATCCGGGCCATTGAGCAGGCCACGGGTGTGGACCTCATCATCGACGACACCCCCGACGCCGTCACCATCTCCTGCTTTGACCCCGTGCGGCGGGAGGTGGCCCGCATCGCCTTGCAGAAGCTGATTCAGGATGGGCGCATCCACCCCGCCCGCATTGAGGAGACGGTGGCCCTGGCCCGGCAAGAGGTGGAGGAGACCATCCGCCAGGCGGGGCAGCAGGCCTTGTTCGCCGTGGGGGTGGGTGGTCTGCATCCCGAACTGGTACGCCTGCTGGGGGTGCTCCACTACCGCACCAGTTACGGCCAAAATGTCCTCAAGCACAGCATAGAGGTGGCCCTCCTGGCCAGTATGATGGGCGCGGAGATCGGCGCCCATGTGGAGACCTGCAAGGTGGGGGGGCTTCTGCACGACATCGGTAAGGCCCTCACCCACGAACAGGAGGGCCCCCACGCCGAAATCGGTGCCGAGGTGGCGGCCAAATATGGCGTCCCCGAACCAGTGCGCCGCGCCATCTTGGAGCATCACAACGACCAGCCCAGTTCGGTGGAGGCTTTCCTGGTGGCCGCCGCCGATGCCATCAGCGCCTCCCGCCCCGGGGCCCGCAAGGACACCCTGGAGCACTATGTCAAACGCCTGGAGGCGCTGGAAGCCGTAGCCTCCTCCTTCCCCGGCGTGGAGAAGTGCTACGCCATCCAGGCCGGGCGCGAGGTGCGGGTAATGGTCAAACCCCAGGAGGTGGACGATATCGGGGCCACCAAACTGGCCCGGGACATCTCCAAGAAGATCCAAGAGACCGTCGTCTACCCCGGCCAGGTGAAGGTGGTGGTCATTCGGGAGACGCGGGCGGTGGAATACGCCCGCTAGCGTTTACCTGCGTCGGGCCCACACTCCATCCTTCGGGGCAGGGAGGTGCCTCCCTGCCCCGTGCTTTTTTCCGACGGACGCCCCGTCCGCATGGCCACCCACTCCCCCTCCCGACGCACCTGGGGCGGAGGGAAACCCACACCTCCCAGGGCGTGTGCCACCTCCTCCTGCTGCTCCTGGAGGATGCCGCTGGCCAGGAGCCAGCCCCCAGGATACAGCGCCTCCCACAGGGCAGCAGCCAAACGGCACACCACCTTGGCAGAGATGTTGGCCACAATGCCGTGGAACTGCCCCCCCTCACGCCACGGCAGGCTCCCCCTCTGCACCCGCACGCAACCCGACAGACCATTGAGGCGCACATTGGCCCGCGCCGCACGCACCGCCATCGCATCAATATCCAAACCCACTACCCGCTCCGCCCCCAGCAGACCCGCCGCAATGGCGAGAATCCCCGAGCCCGTCCCCAAGTCCAGAATGCGCCGGCCAGCGACGGGCAACTCCTGCATCCACGCCAGGCAGAGACGGGTAGTGGGGTGGTGGCCTGTGCCAAAGGCCAAGCCGGGCTCCAAGCTCAGCACCAAGTCGCCCGGCTGGGGGGTATGGGTTTCCCACACAGGGCGCACCACGATCCGCCCCACCCGCACAATTTGGAACCCCTCCTTCCACACTTTCTCCCACTGGGCCTGCTCCACCAGACGCTCCGCCAAAGGGGGCAGGGGTGTAATAAGGGAGAGGAGGCGCCATGCAGTATCCAGACGGGCGCGCCGTCGGGGGAGGGTCCTATCGGCAGGGAGGTAGGCACGGAGGGTGAGGGGGGCGTGAGGCGGGGGGGACTCCCCCTCATCGGGGTTCCAGCCCCCCTCCTGCTCCACGCAGGTGCGGGCGCCCACTCGCCCGAAAGCCACAAGCAGAGGGTCTACCAGTTCAGGAGAAACAGTCAGGGAGAACTCTACCCACCGGCGGGGAATGGGCGCGCCTTTCCTCTCAGGGGGTATCCTTGATGCCCTTAGCCTTCAGGAAGTTCACCGCATCCTGGACGGTGATAATCTTCTCCGCCTCCTGGTCGGAGATCTCTATCTTCTGTCCGTCCTTGCTGAACTCCTCCTCCATAGCCATAATCAGTTCCACCAGGTCTAGGGAGTCGGCCTTCAAATCATCCCGGAAAGAGGCTTCGGGGCGCACCTGGGCCTCGTCCACGCCCAGGCGGTCTACCACGATTTGCTTCACACGGGTGTAGACATCGGGCATGGGCACTCACCTCCGTGCGTCGTATCTGTGGTCAAGCCTCGGGTATATGCGGAATGGCCGGTGCACGCCTCTGCTACGAGGATGAGGTGAGGCGCTGGGAGGCCTCTACCACGCATCCCAGTACCCCATTGACAAAGCGGGGGGAACTATCGCCCCCATAGACCTTAGCCAGCTCCACCGCCTCATTGATGACCACTTTGGGCGGGGTTTGCATGTCTGCGGTGAGTTCATAAATCGCCAGGCGCAAAAGGTTACGGTCCACAGTGGCCAATTGGGGCACGGGCCAGGCAGGAGCACACCGCTGAATGGTCTGGTCAATGCTGGGGAGGTGCTCCAGAGTGCCCAGCAAGAGCCTCTGGGCGAAGGCGACCCCCTCCGGGGCCAGACCTGCCTCCCGGGCGATCCAATCCAGGGCCTTGTGGGGGTCGTGGCGGGCCAAGTCCACCTCACACAGGGCCAGGAAGGCCACGGCGCGGGCCCGGCGGCGCAGGGAGAACCCCTCGCACCCCAAACCCTCTTCTTCTATCTCCTGGTCCGGCTCTTGGGAGATTACCACCACGGGGCCGTTACTCCTGCCAGACTCCGAGCATCGGCGATGGGGAGCAGGCGCACCTCACGGGACATCTGGCGGAGCATGCCACTCAGCACCCTCCCCGGCCCCAACTCCACAAAGGTCTTGATGCCACGGGAGAGGAGGAACTGCATGGAGTGCTTCCAGCGCACGGGGGCGCACAGTTGCTCCACCAGTTCCTGGCGCACCTCCTGGGCGGTGGTGATGGGGCGGGCCGAGGCGTTGGCCACAATGGGCACCTGGGGGTCGCGGATGGGAACCTGGGCCAAAGCTTGCGCCAACCCCTCCCGCGCGCTAGCCATCAAAGTGGTATGGAAAGCCCCAGCCACCTGCAAGGGCACCAAGCGGCGAGCACCCCGCAGGGCGCACAGGTCGGCCGCACGGGCCACCGCCAAATGATCGCCCGCGATGACGATCTGCTCCTCGGTGTTGACGGTGGAGATCTGGGCACCCGTCTCCCGGCAGACCTCCTCCACCGTCATTTCATCCAGCCCCAGCACCACCACCATTGTGCCGGGGCAGCGCTCGGAGGCCTCCTGCATCAGGCGCCCCCGCAGGCGCACCAGGCGCACGGCGTCCTCCACCGTCAGGGAGCGGGCAGCCACCAGGGCGGTGTATTCGCCGAGGCTGTGGCCGGCGGCGTAGGCGGGTGGGGGCAGGGCCCCCTTGCCCACCACCTCCTCCAGGGCCGCCAGGCAGGCCAGGCTGGCCACCAGGATGGCAGGCTGGGCATTGTCGGTGCGGGTGAGATCGGCCTGGGGGCCTTCAAACATCAGACGGGAAAGGGGAAATCCCAGGGCCTCATCGGCCTGCTGGAACAGCGCGCGCGCCGCAGGCGAGGCCTCGGCCAGGTCCCGCCCCATGCCCACAAACTGCGTCCCCTGCCCGGGGAAGAGGAAAGCAAACGGTGCTGGCGTTAGCCCTTGGCTCACGGCTTCTGTTGCCTCCGGGTATCAGGTATTGGGATGGGAGCGCCACCCTTGCCTACTGCTGGTGCTCCCCCTGCAACACCTTCCGTCCCTTGTAGGTGCCGCAGAAGGGGCAGACATGATGGGCCAGGCGTGGACGCCGGCACTGAGGACAAGGGACAACCGCCATCGCACGGAAGCGGTAATGGGCAGCCCGCTTGCGCTGCTTAGATTTGGAGAGTTGTTTTTTCGGAAGAGGGGGCATAGCACTCCTTAGGGTTTGTCTGCCGCATCGGGTGGCAGGAGACGCCGAAGGGCCTCCCACCGGGGGTCAGAGACGGGGGCTGGGCAGGTGCAGGGGCCACTGTTCAAATCCGCCCCACAGGTGGGGCACAGGCCTCGGCAGTCGGCGCGGCAGAGGGGCTTCATCGGGATGCTCACCAAAGCATATTGGCGCATCACCTCGGTCAGGTCCAGGAGGTGATGGGCATCGATAGTGAAGGACTCCTGTTCCGGAGGAGGGAGGGGCAAACGGGCGCCCGTATGCACATCCACCGTTGGGAAAAACTCTTCGTCAAAAGTGAACTGCAAACGCTGGGAAAACTCGGCCAAGCATCGGCTGCAGGTGGATGCCACCGCCGTATCCACACGGGCCTGCACCCAGATGCCCTTCTCCGTGCGGGTGAAGCGCACCCAACTGTGGAAAGGGGCCACCAAAAGGTCATCCAGGCGCACCTGCTCTTCGTCCAGGGTATAAACCCGCGCCGACCCCACCGGCTCCTTCAACAGGGTTGCCACATTGAACTGCATGCCCACCATCCCCCGGGGGGCCGCTCCCGCCCCCCGCCCACAGGCACCTATGGTAACCCACCTCGGGGAATTGTGTCAAGGGGCACAAATCCCCCCTCCCACGCCCCTGTGCACACCCTCCCCCCCATTGGCTATAATAGGAACGCCACAAGCCTCTACCCTGAGGAGGTGCTCTGTGCCCAGCACCGTCTCCATTGACGGCGTAGAGTTCACCCGCTATGTGCAAGCCACCTTCAAAATCAAGAGCAACCGCCTGACCATCTGGGTGGACCCCCACCGCGTCGGCGAGAAGGAGGTGGGGGCCGATAAGGCTGACCTGATCCTCATCACCCACCCCCATTTTGACCACCTGGATCCCGCCTCCATCAAGGCATGCGCCAAGAAGGAGACGGTCATCGTTACCAACCCCGTGGTGGCCGGCCACCTCCCCGAGGATGTCAAGAACACCTGGAAGGTGGTGGCCATCAAGGCTGGCCAGTCCACCGACCAGAAGGGGAGCCACATCAAGGCCTTCCCTGGCTATAACCAGTACCACCCCAAGGAGCAAGGCTTCAACACCATGTTCCTGTTCACCATTGGAGGGAAGATCGTCCTCCACTGCGGGGATACCAATAAGGTGGACGAGATGGGGCAGTTGGGCCCGGTGGATATCGCCCTGGTGCCCATCGGGGGCACCTATACCTGTGATGAAACGGAAGCGGCCGCCGCCGTCAACGACCTCATCAAGCCCAAGGTGGCCATCCCCATGCACTATGGGTATGCCACAGGGGGCGACCCGCACAAGTTCAAGAGCCTGGTGAAAGGGGCACGAGTGGAAATCCTGGACCCCGTGCTCCCTGTGCGCTTCCAGGGGTAGGTGTGGAGACGATACACCAGGACGATACAGCGCTCCTCCTGCGGGTAGTGTGCGGGCGCTACAGCAACAACGCCTACATCCTGGCCTGTCGTGCCACGGGGGAGGGTCTGCTTATTGACGCCCCAGAGGAACCTCACAAGGTGCTGGACGCCCTCGGGGGCATCCCAGTGCGCACCATCCTGCTTACCCACCGCCATCCCGACCACTGGGCAGGCCTGGCTACCCTCAAGAGCGCCCTTGGGGTGCCTGTAGCCATCGGCTCCGCCGATGCGGAGGGCCTCCCCTTCCCTCCTGACATCCTCATCGCCGATGGACAGGTTTTTCCCTTTGGCAGGCATGTCCTACAGGCCATCGCCACCCCGGGCCACACGCCGGGGTCCACCTGCTTCCTGTGGGGGAGGTTCCTGTTCAGTGGGGACACCCTGTTCCCGGGCGGGCCGGGGCGCACCCGCACCCCCCAGGATTTCCGCCAGATTGTGGAGAGCATCCGTCAGCGCCTGCTGACCCTGCCCGAAGACACCCGCGTCCTGCCCGGCCACGGGGCGGCCACCACCATCGGCCGGGCGCGGGCAGAGTATGCCGTCTTTGCCAGCCGTCCCCACCCGCCCGACCTGTGTGGGGATGTGGTGTGGGCTGGGTAGAACGGGGTGGAGGTGCACCCCGCCCCACCCTCCCAGGCTTGGGATGGCATCGCGCCGAGCGCTGGTGAGCCGTCCGCGGCGCGGCCCTGGGCCTCCCAGGGTCTCGGAAGCCTATCCCCCCACCAGCAGGAGGCGACGCGCCCGTCCCAGGGGACGCCACCGCCGGTCCAGACGCCACAGGCCCGCCTCCCGCGCCAGACGGTAAGCCTCCTGCATCTCCTCATCGGTAACGGGGCGGTTGATGGCCGCAAAGCGGGGATCTTCGGCGGCCTTCCAGGCGGGGTGATACTGCTCCATCACATTGACATAGGTATCGGGGGAGAGGGACGCCAGCCAACGGAGGATGTAAGCGGTGTCCTCCAACATCCCTGGCATCACCAGGTGGCGTACCAGCACCCCCCGCAGGGCCAGGCCGTCCTCGTCCACCCTGAGCACCCCCACTTGCCGGTGCATCTCGGCGATGCTGTGGCGGGCCACTTCGGGGTAATCGGGGGCGATTAGGTAGGTGCGGGCGTGCTCCCGCTCCCAAAACTTGAAGTCGGGCATGTACACGTCTATGAGGCCGTCCAACACCCGTAGGCTCTCGGGGCTATCGTAGGAACTGGTGTTGTAGACCAGGGGAAGGCGCACCCCCATCTCCACCGCATAGGGGAGGGCCTCCACCACCTGGGGCACCACATGCTCGGGCGTGACGAAGTTGATGTTGTGGCACCCCCTCTCCTGCAGGGAGAGCATCAGGCGGGCCAGGTCGCGGGGGGTGCACTCCTGCCCCACACGGAACTGGCTGATATCCCAGTTCTGGCAGAACACACAGCGCAGGTTACAGCCCGAGAAGAAGATGGTGCCCGAGCCGTTCCATCCCCGCAGCACATCCTCCTCGCCAAAGTGGGGAAAGGCGCTGGCCACCCAGGCATAGCGCCCGATGCGGCAGACGCCGGCCTTGTCGGCGAGACGGTCTACACCTTTGCAGTAGCGGGGGCAGACACGGCACGAGGGGCCGAGTAACGCCAGGGCCTCCTCTACCTTGCGCTTCAGGGAGCCGTCCTCGTAGGCGCGCACATAGGCAGGGACGAACTCCTTGCGGGGGATAAGGAATCGCCCCTCCCCATCCACCTCTGGGGGAACCGGCCAACGCACCACACCACCTCCTGCCATGACCCTAGAGGGGGTGAGAGGGTCTGTCAAGGGGGCTAGGCCCCCCAGCACACAGCCCCTTTCCCTCCCAGGGCGCGGGCCTTACAATGGAAGGCGACACGGGGAAAGCAGGCAGATGACCAGCCACACCCGCCTCACTGCCCAAGACCTCTGGCGTATGGGCGCAGGGGATGCGCGCCGCGAACTGGTCAACGGGGAGGTCGTGGAGATGCCCCCAGCAGGTGGCGTGCACGGGAGTATTGTGACCCGTCTAGCCAGTGCCATGGCACAAGTTGCTCGCGCCAACAAAAGCGGGGAGGTGCTCTCCGGGGATGTGGGGTTCATCCTGCGCCTGCCCTATGACCCCGAACGGGTGCGCGCCCCCGACATCGCCTTCCTCGCCGCCCACCGCCTCCCCCAGGGACGCCTCCCCGAAGGCTTCCTGGACGGCCCCCCCGACCTGGCTGTGGAGATCCTCTCCCCCTCCGACAACCCCATTGAGATCCAGCAGAAGGTGCGCGACTACCTGGAGGCCGGCACCCGCCTGGTATGGGTGGTCGCCCCCAGGGCCAAGACCATCACCGTCTACCGCCCCGATGGCTCCGCACGCCTGCTCCGCGAACACGACACCCTGGACGGGGAGGATGTGCTCCCCGGCCTGCGGGTGCCCCTGTCAGAGGTGTTCTAACAGAGACGGGAGGAGCACCCATGGCAGTTACGGTAGTGATGCCCCAAATGGGCTACGACATGCGCGAGGGCAAGGTGGTGAAATGGCTGAAGCGGGAAGGGGAGACGGTGCGCCGAGGAGAGCCCCTTGCCGAGATTGAGACGGACAAGGCGGTGGTGGAGATGCCCGCTAGCGGAGAGGGGGTGGTGCGCAAAATCCTGGTGGCCGAGGGGACGACGGTGCCCGTAGGGAAGGCCATCGCCATCATCGGCACCGCCGACGAACCCCTGCCCGAGATGGCGGAGGTCGTCGCCCCTACACCCACGCCTGCCCCCACTCCACCGACGCCTACCCCTCCCCCTACGCCTGCTCCTGCCGGGGAGGTGCGTGCTTCACCTTTGGCGCGCCGTCTGGCCGAGGAACTGGGGGTGGACCTGCGCACAGTAACGGGCACCGGCCCCGGGGGACGCATCACTGAGGCGGATGTGCGCCGCGCCGCCGAACGGGCAAAGGCCCCGCCACCCGCACCTCCTCCCCCTGCACCGCCCGCACCTCCCGCCGAGGAGGAGGTGCCCCTTACCAAGATGCGCCAGGCCATCGCCCGCCTCACCACCCGCGCCAAGCAGGAGACCCCCCACTTCTATGTCTCGGTGGAGATAGATATGACCGAGGCAGTGGCCCTCCGCCAGCAGATCAACAAGGCCCTGGAAGCCCAGGGCACCCGGGTGAGCATCAACGACATGCTGGTGCGGGCGTGTGCTTTGGCGCTGAAGGAGTTCCCCACCTTCAATGCCTCCTTCCAGGACGGGAAGTTGCGGATGCACAAAGACATCCACATCGGCATCGCCATCAGCCTGGAGGGCGACCAGGGGCTGATTGTCCCCGCTTTGCTGGACTGCGCCCGCAAATCCCTGGCCGATATTGCCCGTGCATCCAAAGACCTGGTGGAGCGCGCCAACCGAGGCCACCTGACCCCCGAGGAGTATGGGGGAGCCACCTTCAGTATCAGCAACCTGGGCATGTATGATGTGGACAGTTTCATCGCTATCATCCACCCGCCCCAGGCGGCGGTGCTGGCGGTGGGGTCGGTGCGCCCCCGCCCTGTGGTACGCGACGGGCAGGTGGTGGTGCGCCAAATGTTGACCGCCACCCTCTCGGTGGACCATCGGGTAGCCGACGGTGCCCAGGCAGCCAGGTTCTTAGGGCGCATCAAGGCCCTTCTGGAGAACCCCCTCTCCCTTGTGGTGTAAGCCGTGAAGCCTCACCAGCACCTGGCCATCTCGGCCGTTCTGGGCGGGGGCGTGTGGGCCGTAACGGGGGAGCCTATGGCCCTCCCCGCCACCATTGGGGTAGGCGTCCTCATAGACATAGACCACACCCCCGACTTCTACCGGCGTTGGGTGCTGGACAAGCCCCTGCGCCTGTGGCTGGCCTTCCACGCCTACGAGTGGCTCCCCCTGGCGGCGGCGGCCTGCTGGCTGTCGGGCTGGAACCCCCTGGCGATAGGCGCAAGCGTCGGCTTTTTGGGGCACCTGCTCTGTGACCAGGTGGCCAACCCCGTGCACCCCCTCACCTACTTCATCTCCTACCGGGCCAAGGTGGGCTTTCGCGGGGACCGCCTGGTGCGGGGCGATGAAAACGCCACCCTCCGCTGGTTCCTTGCTTTGCCTGTGGTAGGGAAGCACCTCTTGTCCCTGCTGCTGTGGATGCGGCGGGTGCACGGCATCACCCGCCATCCCCTGGCCGAACCCCTCCAGGCCCCGCCAGGACGGGCGTGAGCCCCCCGTGGAGTCCGGGGGAGCAGTGCTATACTCTTGCCAGGCGCAGGCCAGGCGCCTGTGGGTGCCCCGCCCAGGGGTACAGTTGACAAGGAGGGGTGGGTGTGCTACTATGTGAAAATGGGAGCAAATCCCTCTACCTTGGGGCGGGCCGTCGCCCCTGGAGGCGTGAAAAGATGTTTTCTCGCCTACCTCTGCGTTGCCCCCGCCTGGTGGGTGTGGGACTATTCCTGGTGATTCCCCTGCTGCTCACGGCATGCACTGCCCCCCAGAACACCTTCGCTGGGCAAGGCGACCAGGCCCGCACCATCCTGGGCCTGTACTGGCTTCTCATTGGGGCGGCGGCGTTCGTGGGGGTGGTGGTCATCGCCATGCTCCTGTACGCCTTCTTCCGCTTCCGCCACCGCCCTGGTGCCGGCGAACCCCAAGAGGTACACGGCAACACCCGCCTGGAGATTGCCTGGTTCCTTATCCCCACCATCATCGTGCTCATTGTGGCTATCCCCTCGTGGCGCACCATCTTCCGCTTCGGACAAGCCCCGCCCCCTAACGCCTTGCAGGTGCAGGTGGTGGCCCACCAATGGTGGTGGGAGTTCCGCTACCTGAATCACCGTGGCCCCGATGGCAACCCCATCGTGAGTGGGAATGAACTGTATCTGCCTGTCGGGCAGCCTGTTGCTTTGACCCTGGTCTCCTCCGATGTGATACACAGTTTCTGGGTGCCCCGCCTGGCCGGGAAGATGGATGCCAACCCCGGCGTTACCACCCGTCTCACCTTCACACCCCACGAGACGGGCACCTTCTACGGGCAGTGCGCCGAGTTCTGCGGTCTCTCCCACGCCCTCATGCGCTTTCGGGTGAAGGTGCTGCCGGCCGAGGAGTTCCAGCAGTGGGTCCAGCGGCGGCAGGCCCATACCCTTCCGCCCCTGGTCGGGGACGTCCAGCGGGGCTGGGAGGTGTTCCAGGCACGGGGATGCAACGCCTGCCATACCATCGATGGCACTAGCGCCCGCGGCATCATCGGCCCCAACCTGACGGGCATGGCCAGTCGGGACGGCATTGCCGCCATGGCCCTGCCCAATACCCCAGAGGCTATGGCGCGCTGGCTGCGCAACCCGCCAGCCGTCAAGGCCGGGGCCAAGATGCCCAACCTGAACCTGACCGATGAGGAAATTTCCGCCCTGGTGGCCTTTATGGCCGCCCTCAAGTAGGAGGCGCCTATGGCTGTCAGCACTGGTGCCGTCCGTCGTCCTGCCGAAGCCACCTTCTGGTCCACCGTGTGGGAGTGGCTCACCACAGTGGACCACAAGCGCATCGGGATACTCTACTTCTGGACAGTGATCGTCTGGTTCCTGTTGGCGGGGGCACAGGCTCTGCTGATGCGCCTGCAACTGGCCCGCCCCGATGCCCAGGTGCTCACCCCCGCTGTGTATAACCAGTTGTATACCATGCACGGCACAGCGATGGTGTTCCTGGTGGGCACCCCTGTCGCCTCGGTGTTCGCCAATATGGTTTTGCCGATGATGATCGGGGCGCGGGATGTGGCCTTCCCCCGTCTGAACGCCCTGAGTTACTGGATCTTCCTGTTCGGGGGCCTGCTGTTGAACGCGGGGTGGTTGGCAGGTGGGGCCTTTGATGTGGGGTGGACGGGCTATGCCAACATGTCCACCCGCCCCTTCACCGAGGGGATCGGGGCCAACTTCTGGGTGATGGGGCTGATTGTGCTGGGCTTCTCCTCCATGGCCAGCGCCTTGAACTTCCTCGTAACCATTATCAACATGCGCGCCCCGGGGATGACCCTGATGCGTATGCCCCTCTTCGTATGGGCGCTGGCCATTGTGTTCATTCTGGTGCTGTTCGCCTTCCCTGTGCTCACGGTGGCGCTGATCTTCCTGTGGTTTGACCGCTTCTATGGCACCCGCTTCTTCGATGTGTCGGCGGGCGGGAACATCTTCCTCTGGCAGCACCTGTTCTGGATCTTCGGGCACCCGGAGGTTTATATCCTTATTCTGCCCGCCTTCGGCATCCTCTCGGAGGTGATCCCCACCTTCTCCCGCAAGCCCATATTTGGCTATACCACGATGGTGCTGGCCATGGTGGCCATCGCCTTCCTGGGGTTCAGCGTGTGGGCGCACCACATGTTCACGGTGGGCATGGGGCCGGTGGGCAACTTCGCCTTCTCTTTGTCCACCATGCTCATCGCCATCCCCACAGGGGTGAAAGTGTTCAACTGGCTGGCCACCATGTGGGGCGGGCGCATCCGCTGGCAGACGCCCATGCTCTTTGCGGGGAATGCGGTGCTTCTGTTCGTGGTTGGGGGGTTGAGCGGGATGATGCACGCCTCCCCGCCCATTGACGCCCAACAACACGACTCCTACTTCGTGGTGGCCCACTTCCACTATGTGCTGTTTGGGGGGCTGGTGATGGCTGTGTTCGCGGGGATTTACTACTGGCTCCCCAAACTGACAGGGCGCCTCCTGGACGAGGGGCTGGGCAAGGTGCACTTCTGGCTCACCTTCGTCGGCTTCAACCTCACCTTCTTCCCCATGCACTTCCTGGGGGCCCTGGGGATGCCCCGCCGCATCTACACCTACCCGGCCGAGGCGGGTTGGGGCACCCTCAACCTGCTCATCACCATCGGGGCGTTCATCACAGCGGTGGGGACTTTGTTCTTCGCCTATAACCTGTTCCGCAGTCTGCAGAAGGGTCAGCCGGCTGGGAACGACCCCTGGGATGGGCGCACTTTGGAGTGGTCCATCCCCTCACCTCCGCCCGAATACAACTTTGAGAAGATCCCCGTGGTGCACAGCCGCGACGCCTGGTGGGAGGAGAAGCGCCAGCGGCGCATCGCCCCTGTGGGCGGGGGCTCCAACGGACACGGCCCCACGCCCACCCACGCCCAGGGACACGCCCACGGGACAAGCGGGGGGGAGGAGATTCACCTGCCTAAGCCATCTATCATTCCCCTCATCCTGGCTTTGGGCCTGGCGGTGGCGGGCCTGGGCACCATCTACTCGCGGGCGCTGATCGCCCTGGGGCTGGCCATCACCGTGGGGGCCATTGTGGCCTGGGTTCTGGAGCCTCCCATCCGCGGCGTTATCCGCAGCAAGGAGTAGACGGGTATGCAGAGGGCCGTGTCTCCCGCTCCCCATGAGGCGGTGCATCCCCCCACCAATACAGGGGAGGACAACCGCAAAGTCCTGATGTGGCTGTTCCTGGCCTCGGATGTGCTGTTCTTTGGCTCCCTGATAGCCACCTTCGTCGCCTATGTGCAACGGGTGCCCCACACACCCCTCCACGAGGTGTTCAACATCCCCCTCACCTCGTGGAGTGCCTTCGTGCTCCTGATGAGCAGTGTAACTATGGCGCTGGCGGTGTGGGCATCCCATGCGGGCAAGATGCGCCTGATGCGCATCTACCTGCTGGCCACGGTGCTGTTGGGGGTGCACTTCCTGGCCAACCAGGGGTTTGAGTTCTACCACTTCGTACACGATGGGTTCACGCCCCGGGTGAACCCCGTGGGGTCGGCCTTCTTCACCCTCACGGGCTTCCACGGGGCGCACGTCACGGTGGGAGTGTTGTGGCTGCTCGCCCTATTCCTGGCGTCCTTCCGCGGCGGCATCACCCAGAAGAACGCCATTTGGGTAGAGGTAGCGGGCCTCTACTGGCACTTTGTGGATGTGGTGTGGATCGTCATCTTCGCCGTGGTCTACCTGATCGGCGCAGCCCTCTACTAGGGCGGGAGGTGCATTGTGGCTCACCCATCCCACACCCCCGAACAGCGCCACGTGGTGCACAAGGCCGGCCCCAAGACCTGCGCCCTTGTGGCCCTGGTGCTGACCGTTATCACCCTTATTGAGGTGGGCATGTTCCCCGGCTACCCCCTTTACTTTGAGGCGATGCGCCCGGTGCTGGTGCCCCTGTTTCTGTTGTTAGGGGCGGGCAAGTTCGCCCTGGTGGCCGCCTTCTACATGCACCTCAAGTATGACACCCCCATTCTGGCGGGCATCTTCGCCTTCGGCATGACGGTGGGCACCGCTATCGTCATCTCGGTTATCCAACTCTTCCGCCACTTCCACTTCTAAACCCCCGCGCGTTCCTTCCCTGGGCGACGGTGACGGGCGTATCCTAGCGCCAGGGGGGGTTTCGTGTCTGTTCTCCCCCTGCAACGGAGGTGGCATATGGCGACCATTCTCGTAACGGGGATGAGCGGGCTTATCGGGGGCATCGTGCGCCGACGCCTGGAGGGGAAGCACACCCTCTACGCCCTCAACCGCCGTCCGGTGGAGGGCATCCCCACCCACCAGGCCGACATCGCCGACTTGAGCGCCATCCTGCCCGCCTTTGCAGGGAAAGAAGTGGTCATCCACTTGGCAGGGCACCTGGGGGAGGACTGGGAGGGCAACCTCCATACCAATATCATCGGCACCTACCATGTCTATGAGGCAGCGCGCCAGCACGGCGTTCGGCGCATTATCTACGCCAGCAGCGGGGCCGTTATCGGGGGGTGGGAGCGAGAGGAGCCCTATAAGGCCCTGGTAGAGGGGCGCTACCCGGATGTGCCCTTCCCCTGGCGCTTGGTGGACCACGAGACACCTATCCGCCCCCGGAGCCTGTACGGATGCGGCAAGGCGTGGGGGGAAATCCTGGGACGCTACTACGCCGACGCCTTCGGCATCTCAGTGCTGTGCCTGCGCATCGGGCATGTTACGGCGGAGGACCGCCCCACCCGCCTACCCGCCGACTGGGCCAACTGGTGTAGCCAGCGGGACATCGGGCAGTTGATCGAGCGGTGTGTGGAGGCTCCGCCCACCCTTCGCTTCGCCATCTTCTACGGACTGTCCGACAATCCCTGGCGTTACCGGGATATTGAATACGCCCGCCGTTGGCTGGGCTATGCCCCCCAGGATAGTGCCGAGGCCTACCGCCCGAAGGGGGAAAAGGTCTAGGCGGTGCTGGGGGGAGAGGCATCCTCCCCGCCGGCGGGCACGGGGCGCGCCTCCTGCACGCGGACGCGCAGGGCCTTCCCGTCGGCGAAATAGAGGGTGCGGGCCGGGTAGTTGATGACGATTCCCTCCTGGGCGAAGCGCCGGTGCAGGGCCTTGATCATCTCGTGCACTAGGGGGAAACTGTTGGGCCGGTCAATGGCGCGCAGCACAACGATGAAGTTGATGTTAGACTCGCCGAAATCCCGGAAGCGGAAGAGGGGCGTCCAGGTAGACACAGCACCGGGATGGCTCTTCTGAATCTTTTGCGCCTCCTCCAGGGCGACGCGCTCCACCTGCTCCAGGTTGGACTCGTAGGCCACTCCGCAGGTAACGGTAACATTCACCTCTTTGTTGGGTTGGAAGAAGTTGGTAACCACCGAGTCGGCCAGGCGGTTGTTGGGGATAATCACCAGGTTGTTCTCTACAGTGTGAATCTTGGTGGTGCGCCAGCCGATCTCCACCACCGTGCCCATGACGCCGCTGTCCAGTTGGATGAAGTCGCCAGGGCGCACGGCGGCATCGGTCAGGATATAGGTGCCGGCGAAGAAGTTGGACAGGGTGGGTTGCAGAGCCAGGGCCACCGCCAGACCGCTGATGCCCAAGCCCGCCACCAGGGGACTGATGTTGATGTTCAAGCGGTCCAAAGCGATGATGAGGGCAATGCCCCAAATGACCACAAAGGCGACACGGCGCAGGATAGGCAGAAGTTTCTCGTCAATATCCGTCCTGGTGCGGGCGGCCATTTCGGTGCCGTACCAGGTGAGGAGGGCACCCGCCACCCGGTTGACCAACGAGGCGATGTTGAAGATAACGATCACAACCGTGGCGCTGCGGATGATGCCGAGGTAAGGCCCCAGAAACTCAATGTGAAGCAGGCTCAGGTAGGAGCCGATGACGAGGATGATGAGCACGACGGGCAGACGCGCCGCCGCCACCAGGCGGTCGTCCAGGGTGGTGGAAGTGCGGCGGGTGAAGAGAGAGACCACCCGCTGGAGGACGAAGTTCACCGTTAGGGCGATGCCCAGGGCAATCCCGAAGGTGATGAGGGCGAGGGTTACCTCACGGAACACCATGGCAGGTGTCTCTTGGAGGGGTATGCTGGGCATACGGTGCCCCCCACGGATGCAGGGATATCAGCACCCTCTTATTATGTTCCCGCAGGTGGGGAGGCGTCAACGGCGCGGGAAGGCCCCCGAGCCAGCCGCCTATATCCTGGGGATACCCTTGACAAACCCTATCGCCCCTGGAAGTTGGGTTTGCGCTTCTCGGCGAAGGCGCGGGGTCCCTCTTTGGCGTCCTCGGTGAAGGAGAGGATTTTGGCCATCGCCTGCTCCAGGCGGAGGCCATATTCAATGGGTAAATACTGCCCCCGCACCGCCAACTCCTTGATGGCCCGCACGGCTAAGGGGGCGTTCTCGCAAATCAGGTGGGCGATGCGCTCCGCCTCGGCCATCAACTGCTCCCGGGGCACAATCTTGTTGATGAGGCCGATGCGGTAGGCCTCCTGGGCATCGATCATCTCCCCCGTCAGCAAAATGTACATGGCGATGGGGTAGGGGAGTTGCTGAATGGTGCGCTGGGTGCCCCCATTGCCGGGGAGGATGCCCCGCTTCACCTCCGCCAGGCTGAAGCGCGCCTCGGGCACGGCGATACGGATGTCGGTGGCCAGGAGGAGGGTCATCCCCCCCGCTAGGCAGTAGCCGTTGACGGCGGCGATGATGGGCTTCCACACCTCCAGGCCCCGGTTGAGGATGGGGTCGGCCTGGGTCTGCCAGAACTCCCACATCTCCTGGGGACGGCCGATGGTGCGGCGTAGGTCGGCCCCCGCCGAAAAGGCCTTATCCCCCGCCCCGGTGATGATGGCGCACCAGATATTCGGGTCGTCCCGCACATCCATCCACGCCCGCGACAGGGCCTTATAGGTGTCGGGGTCCATGGCGTTCATCACCTCGGGGCGGTTGATGGTCAGGTAGGCGATGTGGCCCTTCTTTTCGTAGATGAGGGTGTTGGTGGTCATGGCATGCCTCCTCGGGTTTGACGGGCCTTACTTGGGCGTTCGCCACCAGTTATGGTCTATGGCCAGCATCGTTTGCCCCTCCGCCTCCTGGCGCGGGCCGTTGGGGCTCGTAGAGGGCGGAGGATCTCCCTGCCGATGAGGGAGAGCCTCGGGAGGCGGTAACTCCCCTCCTCACGTCCCCACGGGTGCCCCGTGCCCCCCGCTGAACAGGTAGCGGGCGATAACCATACGCATCACCTCCGAGGGGCCTTCGCCGATACGGCGCACCCGCGCCTCCCGATACCACCGCTCCAGGGGAAGCCACTTGCTCACCCCATACCCCCCGTGCACCTGCACCGCCCGGTCCACTGCCCGCATCAGCACCTCCGAGGAGAACACCTTGGCCATGGCCGCCTCCATGCGGAAGTCCTCCCCGCTGTCGTACTTCCAGGCCGCCTCCCACACCAGCCAGCGGCAGGCGCGTATCTCCATTTCGCTGTCCACCAGCATCCACTGAATCGCCTGGCGGGTGGACAGGGGGGCACCGAAGGTCTCCCGCTTCTGGGCGTAGTCCACGGCCATGCGCTGGGCAGCCACCGCCACTCCCAGGTTGGCCGCCGCGTAGGGGATGCGTCCCCGCGCCAACAGCCGATTGGCCAAGATGTCCCACCCCTTGTGCACCTCCCCCACCAGGTAGCGGTGGGGCACCCGCACCGAGTCAAAGAACAGTTGGGCGGGATAGTAGGGACGGATGACGGGGATGGGCTGCCAGGTGAAGCCGGGCATGCCCTTCTCCACGATGAAGCAGGAGATGCCCCGTCGGCTTTGGGGGTCGGTGCGGGCGAACACCAGCCCCCAATCGGCCTGGAGCGCCCCCGAGATGAAGATCTTGCTCCCGTTCAGAATCCAGTCGTCGCCGTCGCGTCGGGCGGTGGTGCGGATGGCGCGGGCCGGGTCGGATCCCCCCGAAGGCTCGGTGATGGCGAAGAAGGCGTGGCGCTTCCCCTCAATGGTGGGCTTCACGAACTGCTCTATCTGCTCGGGGGTGCCGTATTCCCAGGCCACGGGCGGGGGCGGGGTGCCGAAGGTGCCATAGCCCGGCAGGTACAGCCCTGCCCGATGCTGGACCATCTCCTCATGGACCACCGCCTCCCAGAAGCAGTTCAACCCCGCACCTCCCAGATGCTCCGGCACCGTGGGGCACCACATCCCCATATCCTTCACCTTCCGCGACAGGCGCTGGTAGTCCTCTGGAGGAATCTCTATCGCCTCGGGGTCCAGGTGCCGTTCCAGGGGGATAATCTCGTTCTGGATGTAGTCGCGCACCGCCTGCCGAAGCATGCGCAGGGGTTCGGGGAGCACATAGGCATCGGGCGACACCGGCACGGCACACCTCCTCGTTTCCGAGGGGAGTATAGCAAAGGCCGTGCCCCGTGAGGCTACCACACCGCCACCAGGTAGACCTCCTGGGGGCCGTGCACACCGACGACGATGGTCTGCTCAATGTCCCCCGTGCGGCTGGGGCCACTGATGAGCGACCAATAGCCCCCCGGGTCGCCCTGGGCCAAGAACTGGGCCTTGTGGAGGGTCAGGGCGTCCGCCAGGGTCTCCACCACCTGCTCGGCTTCCACGATGGCGATGTGGCGTGGGGGGGTGAGGCTGGCCAAACGGCTCACCCCCCGCCGGGGCAGAAGGATGGCCGTAGCCGTTTCGGCCACCATGTAGTCCACCCCTGTGATGCCGATGTCGGCTTGGATGGCCGTCTGGCGCAGGCGGCGTCGGCTCTCCTGGGGGGCGTCAGAATCATAGGCCATAAGGGTGCATTCCACGCCTAAGCCACGCAGGGCGTCCTCCACAGGGGCGCGGGTGAAGATGGGATGGGCAGTGCGCACCACAGAGCGGGCACCCACCTGTTGCACAATCTGGGCCACGGCCTGCGCCGCCCCCTTGTGGTCGCCCGCTCGCACCACTTTCCAGTTCATCAGCCCCGCCATGCGCTCCAGACGCAGGAGGAGGTCCTCCCGCCGCGCCTGTAGACGCCGACGCACCTGGTCGGCCTCCGTCTGCCAGGCGGCGAGGGTATTGGGGATACGGGCAGGATCCTCTCCAGCGGGGGCATGCTGCCCCTGGTGCTCCCGCCCCTGGGCGCGGTGCAGGGCCTGGCGCACATGGGCCAGGAAAGATTGGCGCGTGGTCATGGACGGCCCCCTTTCCCCTGAGCCAGGGCTTTCCAGCGGAGACGGAAGGAGCGGTGGGCCACAGGCGGGAAGTCCCGGGAGCGCGTCCACCCGTTCAAAGGGGGCGGGAGCCAGGGGATGTGCCCCCCCCGCACCAAGGGGCGCTGGAGCAGGGAGCCGACTCGCCCCGCCCAGGTGAAGGCCCAGGGGTGCTCCACCAAGAACAGCCACCCCCGCATCAGGGCCTTCTCCAGCAGGTTGACCTTGCGCTCTGTGGGGGGGCCCTCCGAAAGGCGCTGGCGCAACGCCAACAGCATGTGCGGGATGTTGATGCGCAGGGGACACACCTCCCGACACGCCCCGCATAGGCTGGAGGCATTGGGGAGGTCTTTGGCCTTGGGCAGGCCCACCAGCATAGGCGTCACGATGGAGCCGATGGGGCCGGGATAGACCCACCCGTAGGCATGCCCCCCCACCTTGCCATACACAGGGCAGGCGTTCAAACACGCCCCACAGCGGATGCAGAACAAGGCCTCCTGCAGTTCGGGGTCCTCCAGCATACGGCTGCGCCCGTTGTCCAGGATAACCAGGTGGAACTCCTCGGGGCCGTCCTCCTCGTCGGCGCGGCGGGGGCCGGTGACGAAGGTTACATAGGAGGAGATGCGCTGACCCGTGGCGGCGCGGGTCAACAGGGCAATGAAAACAGCGAGATCCTCCCAGCGGGGGATGACCTTCTCCATTCCCATTATGGCGATGTGCACTCGGGGCATGCTGGTGCACATGCGCCCATTGCCCTCGTTGGTCACGAGGACGATGGTGCCCGTCTCGGCCACGGCGAAGTTGACGCCTGTGATGCCTATATCCGCCTGGATGAACTTCTGGCGCAGAACGCGCCGGGCGATGCCCGCGAGAGCGGGGATGTCGCTCACCCGTTCGGCACCCAGGCGTCGGACGAACAGGTCGGACACCTCCTCCTTGGACTTGTGGATGGCCGGGGCGATGATGTGGAAGGGGCGCTCCCCCGCCAGTTGGATGATGTACTCCCCCAGGTCGGTCTCCACCGTTTCTATGCCCGCCGCCTCAAGCACCTGGGTCAGCCCCATCTCCTCGGAGACCATGCTTTTGCTCTTGATGATGAGGCGCGCCCCGTGCCGGCGGGCAACCTGCAGGACATAGGTGTTGGCCTCCTGGGCCGTGGAGGCCCAGCACACCTTCCCGCCGTGGCGCTCCACCTGCTGGGCCAGCATCTCTAGGTAGTGGTCCAGGTGGCGGATGGTATGGGCCTTGATTCGGCGGCCCTGCTCCCGCAAGGCTTCCCAGCGCTCCAGGCCGATTTCGGCCAGGGCATGGGCGCGGGCCTCGTGGAAGTGGGACAAACGCCGCAAGGAGCGCTGGATGAAGGCGTCCTGCAACGCCTTTTGGGCACTGTGGGGGAACTGCTGGGTCCATACTTCGCCCACGGCGCACCTTCCCTATTCCGTAGCGGCATACTCACCACATATCTGCACGAACCGTTGGAGGATAGGCGACGGCTCCCCCTGGGGGGTTACCTCCACATGGGGGAGGAGGCCGAAATGGGGACGGGTGGGGTGCATCAGGGCCTCCACCTTGCTGACCGCCGAGGTGGCACAGGGCACCAGGTGCTCCTCGTCCACCGCCTGGATGACCGTCAGGGTGCTGTGGTACAGGAGGGCCTCCCCCTGCCCCAGGGGGAAGGAGGGGGCAAAACGCACAGGCACATACCCCTTCACCCGCTGGGGCAGGCGCAGGAACGCCCGCCTCCCCCCATCGTAGGTGTAGGCCAGCAAAAGCGCCCCCTGACAAATGCCCAAGAGGGGCTTGCGGATGTGGGGGATGACCTCCTTGTACCACAAGATGTAGAGGCGGCGCTCCTCGCGGCGGTCGGTGCCCCACGACCCCCCACTCACCACTACCCCGTCAAATGCGTTCCAGTCGGCATCCGTCCTGGGGGGGAGCACCGTTACCTCGGCACCGGCCAGGCGCACTTGGCGAAGCAGGTGCTCCCGGTAGACGCTGGCGTTGTCCAGGATGGCGATGCGCACCGCTCTCACGGGAGGCCCTCCGCCAAAAACTGGGCGATGTGCATAGGGCGCACCTGCATCCCCCGCCGGCGCATGGCCCCGCCCATGTGCATCAGGCAACTGCTGTCGGTGGCCACCAGCACCTGGGCACCGCTGTGGGCGATGTTCTCCAGTTTGTCCTGCAAAATGGCCGAGGAGATGGGGGCATACTTGACGGAAAAGGTTCCGCCAAACCCACAGCACACTTCGTGGTGCGCGAACTCCACGAAGCGCACACCCTTGACGGCCTGCAGGAGGGCGCGGGGCTCGTCCCGTATCCCTAGTTCCCGTAAGGAGTGGCAGGAGTCGTGATAGGTAACGGTGAGGCCATTGGCGTAGCGCGCACCGATATCGGTTACGCCCAGCACACGCACCAGGAACTGGCTGAACTCGTAAGTGCGGGATGCCAGGGCACGGGCCTGGGACAGGCGTTGGGGGTCATCGGGGAACAGGGAGGGATAAAACACCCGCACCATGCTGGCGCAGGAGCCGGAGGGGGCGACGATAAGGGGGGCATCCTTGAAGGCATCCAGAAAGTGGCGGGCGGCAGCCCGCGCCTCCCGACGGAACCCGCTGTTGAAGGCGGGCTGGCCACAGCAGGTCTGGTTTGGGGGGAAGTCCACCTCTACCCCCAGGTGGCGGAGCACCTTCACCACACTCTCCCCCACCTGGGGGAAGAACTGGTCTACCAGACAGGTTACGAACAGCGCCACGCGGCGGGGCGGGGTCTGCATCGTCATCCTCTCCACCTCTGGGCTGGCGGGGTATCCCCCCAAAGGCGCATCCTGCGGGGTTTACTCAATCGCCCCCTGCTCCCGCAGGGACTGAACCTGTTGGCTAGTATAGCCCAACTCGGCCAGAACCTGCGCGGTGTGCTGGCCGGGGGATGCTCCCAGACTCCGGATGCGCCCCGGCGTGGCGGAGAACTTGGGGGCAATGCCCACCTGGCGCACGGTTTCCCCGTTGACCTGCCCCACCTCCACCATCATCTGTCGGTGGCGCACCTGGGGGTCGCGCATCACCTCGTCCAGGGTATACACGGGGGCCACGGCGATGTCCCCCTGGGAGCGCAGGTAGGCCCACCACTCGTCCCGGGTGCGGGTCAGGAAAATCTGGCGGAAGGCGGAGAAGATGTCGGGGTAGGTGGCCTCGTTGTGCTGGTGGGGAATGAAGTCCTCCCGTCCCAGGGCGCGACACAGGTTCTCCCAAAACCACGGCTCGATGCACCCGATGCTGATGTAGCGCCCATCCTTGCAGGGGTAGACATTGTAGTAGGGCACGCCGCCGTTGAGGCGCATGGTGCCCGGCTCCGGCACCTTCCCCACCAGCAGGTACTCGCTGACCACCGCCGCCAAAAGGTACAGCACGCCGTCGGTCATGGCGATGTCAATGTATTGCCCCTGGCCCGTGCGCTCGCGGTGGAGCAGGGCAACCACAATGGCCAGGGCGGCCAGCAGGCCCCCGCCCGCATAGTCGGCCAGGAGATTGTACGGGATGGCGGGGGGCCCCCCCTGGGGGCCGATGATGCCCAAAGCCCCCCCAATGGAGATGTAGTTGATGTCGTGCCCCACCAGACCCGCATAGGGGCCATCCTGCCCATAGCCCGAGAGAGAGCAGTAAACCAGGCGGGGGTTGACCGCTTTGAGGGTGTCGTAGTCGCACGCTAGGCGCTTCACCACTCCTGGGCGGAACCCCTCCACAAACACATCGGCCCGCTCCACCAGGCGGTGGAGGATGCGTTGGGCCTCGGGGTGCTTCAGGTTGAGGGCGATACTGCGCTTCCCGCGGTGGAGGGCGTTGAAGGCCACCTGTCGGCGCTGGGCCTGGGCATCGGCCCCTCCCAGGTCCCGTTCCATGCGGGTGCGCCGTCCCCCGCCCGGCTCCTCCACCCGCAGCACATCGGCCCCCAGGTCGGCCAGCACCATCGTGCAGAACGGCCCCGGGGCCAAACGGGACAGGTCAATGACGCGGTAGCCCTCCAGTGGAAGTGGCATGGGGTCTCCCCTCCTTTCGGGGCGAGGTCGGCCTGTGCGGAGAGGCGAGCATGTGGGCCGCCCGCTCCAGGGCGCGCTGGGCCTTTGCCCTGTCCCCCTCCACCAGCATCTCCAGAGCGTAAGCGAGCACCTCCCCTAGGGCGTGCAGCATCTCCATCTCCCGGTGCCCCCGCTCGTAGGCGAGGATGACGCGGTCCTCCACCTGCGCCAGGAGGTCCTCCAGGGCGCGTTGCACGGCCTCGGATTGCTGGGGCGTGGTGGCCGTAGCCAAGCGCTCCTGGGCTTGGCGTACACGAGAAGCCCACACAAGGGCATAGTCCGGGCGGGGGCACATCCCTTTGCTCCTCACCCTTGGGGGACAAGCCCCTCTCCATCCCAAGCCACGCCATGCCCAGCATAGCACACAGCCGAGCCCACCTTTACCGCACCACCTTCCGTTGGTAGAGGGCGTCCACCTCTTCGTTGGTGTAGCCCAGTTCCCGCAAAAGTTCGCGGGTGTGCTCTCCGAGCAAGGGGGCAGGGCGACGCACTGTGGCCGGGGACTCGTGGAGATCGGCGGGAAAGGCCAGGGCACGGATGCGCCCCGCCTGGGGATGCACCGTCTCCACGATGCGTCCATTGGCCTGCAGGTCGCCGTCGGCCACGATGTGGGCATAATCCCGCACAGGCACCACCCATTGGTTATACCGCCGCAGAAGAGCCACCCACGTGTCCCTGTCCTTCTGGAGGAACACCTCCCGCAGGATAGCGGCCAAAAGGCTTCGGTGGGCCTCCCGCTGCTCCCGGGTGGCGAAACGGGCATCCTGGGCCAGGTCGGGGCGTTCAATGGCCGTGCAGAAATCGGCCCATTGGTCGTCGCGGGAGGAGGAGAGGGCCAGTTCCTGGCCATCCCGACACCGCCAGATGCCATAGGGGGGCGGGCTGACCGGGGATCCCATCCCCCGCTTCGGGGGCACTATCCCCGTGTTGAGGAAGATGGAGAAGCGGTCGTGCTGGAGGGCCATGAGGCTGGCCAAGAGGGACACATGCACCTCCTGCCCCTGGCCCGTGCGCTCCCGATGGTACAGGGCGGCCAGGATGGCCAAGGCGGTGATCACACCCCCCGAGGCATCCCCGATGTGGTCGCCGATGGGGGTAGAAGGCAGGTCGGGATAGCCCGTTACGCTCAGAATGCCGCTCATAGCCTGAATCTGCAGGTCTTGGCCGGGCAGGTCTTTGAAGGGGCCGTGCTGTCCAAAGCCGGAGATGCCGGCGAAGATGAGGCGGGGGTTGATCTCCCGCAGACGGGCGTAGGACAGCCCCAGGCGCTCTAAAGTCTGGGGGCGGATGTTGTGCACGAACACATCAGCGGTGGCCACCAGGCGGTGGGCGATAGCCTGGCCTTCGGGGGTGGCCAGGTCCACGGCTAGGCTCCGCTTGTTGCGATTGCGCACCCCGAAGGGGTAGGAGAACCGCCCCTCGGGGGTAAAGGGAGGCAACTCCCGAATGCGGTCGCCCCGCTCCACCGGCTCCAGTTTGATCACATCCGCCCCCAGGTCGCCCAAAAGGGCACAACAGTAGGGGCCGGCGTACATATGGGTGTGCTCCACCACCCGAATGCCGTGCAAGGGCCCTAACGCCATAGACGCACTCCAGGGTGTGCCGACACCTCTCTTTGCTCCAGCCCCCCTCTGGCGGGAGAAGACGGGGACAGAGGCGCGCAGGGGGTGGGCTTGCCCAGGGGATTAGGGGAAATGGACAGTGGCCGTCCCCACATAGACCACCTGCCCCCGCTGGTTGACACCCGTCAGTTCACATACCACCAGGTTGCGCCCCTCCTCCTGGCGCTTGTCCACCACCTTGCCGGTGATGGTTACCGTGTCGCCCGCGTAAATGGGGGCCACCGCCTTGAAGGTGTAGCGGCTGTGGGGGCTGAACAGGGCCTGGTGGGGAAAGGCCTGCTCCAACACCTGGAAGAAGTAATCGGCCGTGGCGATGCCCATGTTCACCGTGGCCCCGAAGATACCCCCGCGGGCGAACTCAGGGTCGCTGTGTAGGTCCTTCCACTCCCGCCGAGGGCCCAGAATGGCGCGCCGAAAGGCCCCGAAGGCGTCAATCGTCTCCTGGGTCTCCCGTTTGGTCTGGCTCGGCAGTGCATCCCCAATGCGGATGGATTCCCAAGTGACGCCTTTGGCCTGGACGACCATATCTTCCCTCCTATGGGTAGTCTGGGAGGCTTATGCCTTTACCGCCCCTCCGAGCGTCCCCCGTCTCCCCCCGGGGGAGACACCTTCCCCTTGGCGTAGTGCCACAGGCAAGTGTAGATGTATTCCGCCACCTTCTCCCCCCGCTGATTGTAGGCGGTGATAAGGAAGTCGATGAATTTGTTCCCCTTGCGCTCGTATTTGGCGTAAGTCTTGGTGGTGCTGGTGATGACATCGCCAGGGCGCACGGGGCGATAGAGGGTAACCTGGGAGCCGACATAGGGCGTGGCGCGGGGGTTGGTCTTGGCCTGCTCGGGGGCCACATAGCCCGCTGCGGCGATGGCCTGGTCGCGGCGCATGGGGGCATAGGCGAACACCATCCCCGGCGGTGCCACCAGGTCGGCATCCGCAGGGGGGATATGCTCGTAACGGCACACCTTCATATACTCCCGTATCATATCAGCCGTAACCTCTATGCGGATGGGGGGCGATTCATCCCCAATACGGGCCACCTCCCACTCGTAGAGGCGCTCCTGCTCCTGGACCATAGCCCCTCCTCGCGCAGGCTCTGGCGCGGGTACCAGCGCCCATTATACCAGCGCAAGGGAGCACGGGGGCCCCTATGATAGAGGGGAGGCCCCCATGCCCCACCTCCGCACGCGCCTGGATACCCTTCTGGTGGAGCGGGGCCTGGCCCCCACACGGGAGAAGGCCCAGGCCCTGGTGCTGGCGGGCCAGGTGCTGGTGGACGGCCAGCCCGCCCGCAAGCCGGGGCAGACGGTAGACCCCTCGGCCCACGTGGAGGTGTTGGCCCCCCTGCCCTATGTGAGCCGGGGAGGCATCAAACTGGCCCACGCCCTGGACACCTTCCGCATCTCCGTGGAGGGGAAGGTGTGCCTGGATGTGGGGGCGTCCACCGGGGGCTTCACCGACTGCCTCCTGCAAAGGGGGGCGCGACGGGTCTATGCCGTAGATGTGGGGCGGGGGCAGTTGGACCTGCGCTTGCGCCGGGACCCCCGCGTGGTAGTCATGGAAGGGGTCAACGCCCGCTACCCCTTCCCCCTGCCTGAACCCGTAGACCTCATCACCGTGGACGTGTCCTTCATCTCCCTACGGTTGGTGCTGCCCAGCGTGGCCCGCCACCTGGGACGAGGGGGAACGGTGCTCTGCCTGGTGAAGCCCCAGTTTGAAGCACCACGGCAGAAGGTGGGAAAGGGGGGCGTGGTGCGCGACCCGACAGTGCACGCCCAGGCCATCGCCTCCGTCGCCGTGTGGGCCATTGGGCAGGGGTGGCGTGTGCGGGGGATTACCCCTTCCCCCATCCTGGGAGACAAGGGCAACCGCGAGTTCTTCCTATGGCTGGAGGTGCCCCCCGTGCTACCATAGGGGCGTGGGAGCCTTTCGTGTCCCCCTGGAGATAGGCAACCCCCAGGGACAACGCCGGGAGAAGGTAGAGGCCCTGGTGAACACAGGCACAACCTATACGGTAGTGCCCGCGTCGGTGTTGCATCGCCTGGGGGTTGAGGTGTGGGAGCGCCACCCCTTCCTTCTGGCCGATGGCCGGCAGGCTGAGTATGCCATCGGGATGGCGCGCCTGCGCCTAGAGGGGCGGTCGCAGATGTGCCCGGTGGTGTTCGGGGAAGAAGGGATAACCCCTCTGCTGGGCGTGGTAACCCTGGAGATTTTTCGCCTCGCCGTTGACCCCGTGGGCGACGGCTTGTCCCCGTGCCCGTCCTGATGATGGCGAAAGGCCTCCCCGAAACCGGGGAGCCGTTTTCCTGCGCTACCATAGAGGTGACATGGGCACCTTCCCTTATCTTCTCACCCTCATCGGCCCTACAGGGCGAACCGAGCGTCTGGAGGCCCGGGTGGGCACGGGCGCAACCTTTACCACCCTCCCCGCACCCATCCTGAAGCGCCTGGGCGTCCGCCTCTGCTGGCGTGCGCGTCCAGCCGTGGCCGACGGAAAGGAAGGGGAGTGGCCCATGGCCGAGGTGGTGGCCCGTCTGGACGGGCAGGAGCGCACCATCCTGTGCATCTTCGGCCCGCCCGGCTCCGTCCCCCTCCTGGGGGCGCCCGCGGTGGAAGCCTTCCTGCTGACGGTCGACTTCGTGGAGAAGCGCTCGGTGCCCAAAGAGCAAGTTTACCTTACGGTCGGAACTGGGTAGGACACCCCCATGCCCCCCTTCCAAGTGGTCGCCCCCTTCCAGCCCACGGGAGACCAGCCCCAGGCCATCCAGCGCCTGGCCGAGGGCTTGCGCAAGGGCCTGCGCTACCAGACCCTCCTGGGCGTTACCGGAAGCGGGAAGACCTTCACTATGGCCCATGTCATCGCCCAGGTGCAGCGCCCCGCCCTGGTCATCTGCCACAACAAGACCCTGGCCGCCCAACTGGCCACCGAGTTGAAGGAGTTCTTCCCCCACAACGCCGTAGAGTACTTCGTCTCCTACTACGACTATTACCAACCCGAGGCCTATGTCCCCGAGACGGATACCTATGTGGAGAAGGAGACGGACATCAACGAGGAGATCGACCGCCTGCGCCACGCTGCCACCCGCGCCCTCCTCACCCGACGGGATGTGATCATCGTGGCGTCTGTGTCGTGCATCTACGGCCTGGGCGCACCCGAGGAGTACTACTCCTTCGTGGCCAAGGTGCAGAAGGGCGAGCGCCGCTCCCTCCAGCGCCTGTTGCGCTCCCTGGTGGACATGCAGTATGAGCGCAACGATGTGGACTTCCGCCGGGGCACCTTCCGCGTGCGGGGGGATACCCTGGACATCTTCCCCGCCTACGAGGAACTGGCGGTGCGCATCTCCTTCTGGGGGGACGAGGTGGAGCGGATTCTCCACCTGGACCCCCTCACGGGCGAGGTGCTGGCCGACCTGGAGGAGATAGAAATCTTCCCCGCCAAGCACTTCGTCACAGGGCGGGAGAAACTCCTCCAAGCCATCAAGGGCATTGAGGCCGAACTGGAGGAGCGCCTGCGGGACCTGGAAGCTCAGGGCAAACTGTTGGAGGCCCAGCGCCTCAAACAGCGCACCCGCTTTGATATGGAGATGCTGGAGCAGGTGGGCTACTGCACCGGCGTGGAGAACTACTCCTGCCACCTGCAGGGGCGGCACCACCCTGTCCACGGCAAACTGGCCGTCGCCTGTGGCGCGCCCCCCTGGACACTCCTGGACTACTTCCCCGACGACTTCATCTGCTTCATAGACGAGTCCCATATGACGGTGCCCCAAATCCGGGGCATGTATGGGGGCGACATCGCCCGCAAGCAGACCCTGGTGGACTACGGTTTTCGCCTGCCCTCGGCTATGGACAACCGCCCCCTCTCCTTCCAGGAGTTCGAGGAGCGCCTCAACCAGGTGGTGTTTGTGTCTGCCACGCCCGGCCCCTACGAACTGGCCGTCAGCGAGCAGGTGGTGGAACAACTTATTCGCCCCACCGGCATCCTGGACCCCACTGTGGAGGTGCGCCCCACGGCCGGCCAGGTGGACGACCTCATTGGCGAAATTCGTCAGCGCGTGGAGCGGGGAGAGCGGGCGCTGGTGACCACCCTCACCCAGCGCATGGCCGAGGAACTGGCCGACTACCTTCAAGAGGTGGGCATCAAGGCCCACTACCTGCACGCCGAGGTGGAGACCCTGGAGCGCAGTGAAATCCTGCGCGACCTGCGCCTGGGCGTGTACGATGTGGTGGTGGGCATCAACCTCCTGCGGGAGGGGCTGGATCTGCCGGAGGTGAGCCTAGTGGCCATCCTAGACGCCGACAAGGAGGGCTACCTGCGCTCCGAAACGGCCCTCATCCAGACCATGGGGCGCGCCGCCCGCCACGAGCGGGGGCATGTGATTATGTATGCCGACACTATCACCGAGTCCATGCGGCGCGCCATAGAGGAGACCCAGCGCCGTCGGCGCATCCAGGAGGAGTACAACCGCCAGCACGGCATTGTGCCCACCTCCATCCGCAAGGCGGTGCGGGACATCACCGAACGGGTGCGCCAGGCGGCGGTGGCCGAGAGCAAGGCCCCCTATGTAGTGCACCGCCAGTCCCTCACCAAGGAGGAGACCGCCCGCCTCATCAAGGAACTGGAGCGCCAGATGAAGGAGGCAGCGCGCCGCTTGGAGTTTGAAAAGGCGGCGCTCCTGCGGGACCAGATTTACGACCTGCGCCGCCTACTGGACGACGCCGACCCGGTGCAACGGAAGGTGCGCACATGAACAAAGTCGTGTCGGTGCCCCCGCCACAAGATTTTGGAGGAACCTCCCTTCTTTGCCGAGGGTGGAGGGGAGCGGTGTGGCGCAGCGGAAGGCTGTTCCTATGGGTCGTGCCCCTCCTCTTGCTGCTGGGGGCGTGTCGGAGCGCCCCGCCCCCGGGCAACCCCGCCCTGCCCCCGGGTTTCGCCGACGCCCCCCTGCCCGACGCCCCCGTGGCGGCCTATGTGTACTTTGCCCAGCAGGAGCCCCTGCGCCTGCACCCGGGCGCTTTCGCCGCCGAAGCCCAAGATGAGGAGGCAGTGCGTCTGTCTTCCCTGGCGGCGTGGCTTGCCCCCGACGCCCAAACCTTCGGAGCCTCTGGCCTCTTCCCCAATCCTCAGGACGCCACTGCGGTGGAGGACATCTTGCGGGAGGTCCAACCCCCCATCTGGACGCTCCGTTCGGGGCAAAGGGTGTATCTGGTACGGGGGGAAGGCTCGGCCGCCGACGCCTTGCGCCAAGCCATCCAAAACGGTCGGCAGGTGCGCCTGCAGGACGCCTACCCCAAGGCGTGGGACGCCCTGCGCCGTCTGCCCGAAAAACCCCCCGGCACCCCTGTCGCGGCGGGCTTTGCCCTGACCACGCGGGAGTTTTTGGAGGCCCTGTCCCGGCGCACGGGGGGCGATGTGGGGGGCCTCCAACAGGCCCTGGGCACGGCGCGCATAGAGGTGGTCGCCTTTGCCCTGTATGTATCGCAGCCGTTGGCTCTAGACCGCCCCTTGCAAGGTGGCCCCCTGGCCTTCTTGGATCAGCACAAGGCCGTCGCCCTTGCGGTGGGGCGGGCGAGCGTGCCCGCTGTGGTCATCCGTGCGGCGTTGGGCGTTGTGGCGCGTCAAGCAGGCCTTCAGCCCCATACCGTAGAGGGACAGACGGTCTACGCCCTCCAACAGGACGGCATCCACATGCGTCTGCGGGCGCAGGGCAACATCTTCTACCTGGCAGCCGCCCCACGCCCCGAGGACGCCGACCGCGCCATCGCCTCCACCTTCCCGCCTAAATAGCAGGAAAGCGAGTCAGCTTCTCAACTATTGACGCCCGCCCAGGTATCCCCTACCATGGGCACCGAACGAGGGGAAAGGAGGCGCCATGCCCGAGCCGGCCGCCCAGCAGAAGCCCAAGGTTACCACCGAGCAGGTCATTGAAGCCCTTCGGGAGGTCTATGACCCCGAAATCCCCGTCAACATCTACGACCTGGGCCTGGTCTACGATGTGCAGGTGGACGAGCAGAACCGGGTGTATGTGGCCATGACCCTGACCTTCCCCGGCTGTGGCATGGGGCCCTATATCGCCCAGCAGGCCGAGTGGCGCATCGCCGAAATCGAGGGCGTGGAGGATGTGCAGGTGGAGTTGGTGTGGGACCCCCCCTGGACGCCCGAGATGATTCGCCCCGAGGGGAAGAAACTGCTGGGCCTCGAGTAGGCGTGATAGCGTCGTCGGCTGGTGAGGCGTCCCCCGCCCTGTGCGGCGTGGGGAGGAGGCCCCTGTGAGCACCACCCACACCCCAACCCCCCAAGAGCGCGCCCGCCTGGAGGCCATGAAGCGCCAGTTTGAACAGCGCAAACGCATGGCCCAGGCCTTCAAAGCCATCCGCTACAAGGTGGCCGTCTACAGCGGGAAGGGCGGGGTGGGCAAAACCACGGTGGCCGTGAACCTGGCGGTGGCCCTGGCCAATTTCTTCAACCAGCGGGCGGGCATCCTGGATGCCGATATTGACTGCCCCAATGTGGTCAAGGCCATGAAGGTGGATGAGAAGCCCACCTCCGACGGCACCCACCTCTTCCCCGCCGAGAAGTGGAAGGTGAAGGTGCTCTCCATGGGCTTCTTCCAAGAGAAGGAGGACGAGGCCATCATCTGGCGGGGGCCGATGATTCACAACGCCCTCACCCAATTCCTGGAGATGACCCAGTGGGGAGAACTGGACTACCTGATCATTGACCTGCCCCCGGGCACCTCCGATGCGCCCCTCACCATCATGCAGACCCTCCCCTCCCTGGACGGCTTCATCATTGTTACCACGCCCCAGGAACTGGCCCTGGTGGACGCCCTGCGCTCCATCAATATGGTGCGCCGCTTGAACCAGCGGGTTTTGGGGGTGGTGGAGAACTTCTCGGGGGAGGTGTTCGGCTCGGGCGGGGGCGAGGAGTTGGCCCAGCGTTTGGGCCTCCCCTTCCTGGGGCGGTTCGCTTTGCGCCCCGACTACAGGGACACCTCCAAGCCCACCGTCCTTCTGAGCAAGGCTGTGCGCCAGGAGTATGAGACCCTGGTACGCAACCTGCGCACCGTGTTGGAGGCCACCCCCTCCCCCGCCACATAGGGGACTGGCGTGGTGCGCTTCCGCTCCCGCTTCGGCATTCAGCAACCCTCCTTCGCCTGGGGTGTGCCCGCCGAGGGCATCTTCCCCGCTCTGATGACCCTCGCCCACACCGCCGACGCCTCGGGCTACGACTCCTTCTGGCTGATGGACCACTTCATCCAGATTCCCTTCGTCGCCCCGCCCGACACGCCCATGCCCGAGGCGTGGACGACCCTGGGGGCGCTGGCCTCCGTAACCCGTCAGGTGCGCTTGGGGACACTGGTGAGCGGGACGCCCTACCGCAACCCCGCCCTGCTGGCCAAGATGGGGGCCACCCTGGACTTGGTGAGCGGGGGAAGGCTGTTCATGGGCATCGGTGCCGGGTGGTATGAAACGGAGTTCCACGCCTACGGGTGGCCCTTTCCCCCGCGCTCGGAGCGGGCGCGCCGCCTGGCCGAGGCGGTGCAGGTGCTCCTGGCCCTGTGGACGCAGGAGCGGGCCACCTTCCAGGGGCGCTACTACCAGGTCAAGGACGCTCTGTGCGCACCCAAGCCTTTGCAGAGGCCCTTGCCCCCCCTCCTCATCGGCGGGGGAGGGGAGCAGGTAACTTTGCGCCTGGTGGCGCGCTACGCCACAGCGTGTAACCTGTTCGGCGACCCGCCCACCATCCGCCACAAACTGGGGGTGCTGGCCCGCCACTGTGAGGCCGTCGGGCGCGACCCGTCCACCGTGCTCAAGACCCGCCTGGGAGGCCTCCTCCTCGCCCCCACGGAGAGGGAGGTGGCCCGCCTCGCCCAGCGCCTGGGGCGAGCGGTGGACTTCACATCGTGGAACCCCCTTATGGGCACGCCCGCCCAGGTAACCGAACGGTGCGCCCGGTTGCTGGAGGCGGGGCTGGACTACCTCATCTTCTCCTTCCCCGATGCGCCGGCGGTGGAGGGGATGGTGCTGTTTGCGCAGGAGGTGGCCCCCGCCCTGGGATTGGACAAGCCCCTGGACCTGCCCTGGCCGCCACAGGGGGTTGCACTGCCCCCACCCACGCGGTAAGATAGCACTACCCTGCCTGGCACAAAATTAGACGGCTATCCTTGGGAATGGGGTGAGAGACTTCAGGCAGACTCTGCTTACACTCTGCATATGCTAGGGGCGCACAAGCCAGCGCTCACAGAAATCCCACAGTTTCAGGGGGCGATGGCTTTCCCCGAATCCCATAAAAAGAGTTGCGCGCTCACCATGAGGGCAAATGCGTCGCCACCTAGACGGGCAGGTGGTGGACAGTGCTGAGGACTTCTCCCGTCTGGCGGAGCGGGTCTAGCGGAGCTCTGGCGACGGGGATATCTTTATACCCAGGGTAACACGCGCCCAGGAAACCGTAACCCTTTACGAGGAGGCGCCCATGACCACCTTGCAAGCCTTCCTGGCCGAAAACCTGGCAAACCTGCACCGCAACCTCATCCAGGCCGTCCAGGGCCTTACCCCCGCGCAACTCCACTACAAGCCCGCCCCCCATGTCAACCACATCGCCTTTATTCTCTGGCACTATGTGCGCACCGAGGACAACTGCGTCCGTTTTGTGTT
The DNA here is from genome assembly GCA_025060295.1 of Dehalococcoidia bacterium. Classification (NCBI taxonomy): domain Bacteria; kingdom Bacillati; phylum Chloroflexota; class Dehalococcoidia; species Dehalococcoidia bacterium. The sequence goes on from JANXCH010000007.1 coordinate 91,447, forward strand.
CCGCCGCATGCCCACCATCTGGATGGAGGGGGGCTGGGATAAGCGCTTCGGCCTGGACAGCAAATCCCAGGGCACCGGCTTCACCCCCCAGCAAGCCGAGCAGGTGCGCCTCCCCTCGGTGGACGAGTTCCTCGCCTATGCCCGCCTCGTCTTCCAGGAGACGGAGCAGTTCGTGGCCGGCCTCTCGGATGCTGACTTGGAGCGCAAGGTGTTGGTGCGGCCCCTGGGCGAGCATCCCCTCCGCTTCTTCTTGGGCACCACCTTCCTCACCCACGGCTACGGCCACCTGGGGGAGATCTGGTTCCTCAAGGGGATGCAGGGCCTGCCGGGGAGCCCTGTCTAGCCTGCGTCGGTCCCCGCCAGCGGGGGTACGACCCAAACACCCGCACCCACGCCGCCTGACGCCCCAGGTCGTCCAGGGCCGCCTTCACCTGGGGGCTCTCCCGATGCCCCTCCAAATCCAACAGGAAGATGTAACGCCCCAACACCTGCTTGGTGGGGCGGGATTCTATCTTGGCCAGGTTGATGCCCCGCGTGGCGAAAAACCCCAGGGCCTCGTGGAGCAGGCCGGGGCGATCCGTATCGTAGGTGAAGGCTAGGGAGGTCTTATCGTCCCCGGTGGGCGGGTGGTCGTGATGCGCCAGCACCACAAAGCGAGTGAAGTTATTGGGGTTGTCCTGGATCCCTTGGGCCAGCACCTCCACCGGGTACAGCGCCGCCGCCCGCGCTGGGGCAATAGCCCCCGCCGGCACACTGCTCTGCAAGGCCTGCTCCACCGCCGCCACTGTGGACAGGGCCGGCTCCCGCTTCACCTTGGGGAACAGGGACTCCAGATAGCGTCGGCATTGCCCCAAGGCCTGGGGGTGGGAGTAGATGACCTGAATGTCCGTGTGGCGGGTGCCGGGCTTGACCAGAAGGCAATGGCTAATGGCCAGCACCACCTCCCGCCAGATGCGCAGATGCGGCTCCTGAATGAGCAAGTCCAAAGTTTCGTTGACGGAGCCTTCCAGGCTGTTCTCAATGGGGACGATGCCCTCCTCGGCCATGCCGGTGAGCACCGCCGTGGCCACAGCGGGGATGGAGGGCACCGGCACCAAGTCGGCCGAGGCGTCATACAGCAGGGCTGCCTCCTCGCTAAAAGTGCCAGGAGGGCCTAAAAAGGCCAAGCGCTTGGGCATGGACTATCCCTCTCCGGCCAGGGCCTCCAGGAAGGCCTCGGCCTTGTCCTGGTGCACCACGGCGATGATGTGGTCGTAAGCCTCCACCACCGTGTGGGGGGTGACGGGCTTGGGGTGCCCCTCCCGGTTGACGATGGCCGCCACCACCGTGCCTGGGGGCAGATGCACCGCCCCCAGGGGACGGCCGGCGCTTCCCGCCTCGGCGGGCACCTCCACCGATATGACCTCCAGGCCCCCGCTCACCGGCATCACCTGGATGGTCAGGTGGGCGGGCACCTCCTTCTCAATCTCCGCCATCAGCAAGCGCGTGGCAGACACCGTATCGTCCACCCCCAGGATGTGGAACAACTCCTCGTTCTCGGGATTGTGCACCACCGCCAGAGTGCGTTTGGTATGCCACAGGTGCTTGGCCATTTGGCACACGGCCAGGTTCACCTCGTCGTCGCCGGTCGTGGCGATGACCAGGTCGGCCCGCTCCGCCCCCGCCTCGTGGAGCACCCCCGTGTCGGAGCCGTCGCCCAGGATGGCGATGTTCCCCAGGGCTTGCCTCAGGGCCTGCACTTTGGCGGGGTGTTTTTCAATCACCGCCACCTCGTGTTTGGCGTTCAGCAGCGCCTGGGCCAGGTGGAAGCCGATGCGCCCCCCTCCCACGATCACCACGTACATCGTCGCCTCCTCTCTCTATGAGGTTGGGGAACGGCGCGAGGGGGACCTGTCGGGAATCAAAGCCTCCCGCACCAAACCCACCACTACCTTGGTGGGGCTGACGGTTACGATGCCGTGAGCGCGGTAGATGTCCGTGCGGGCGGGGTCCTGCACTAAGCACACCACCTGGGGCACCTTGAAGATGTACTTGGCCTTCTGCGCCGCCAGGCCGTTGCGGTTGTCGTCGTCCGACACGGCGAGGAAGGCGTCCATCCCTTCAATACCCGCTGCGACCAGGTCGCTCGCCCGTGTCCCGTCCCCCAAGAAAGTGGTGCCCTCCTGCTCCCGCATCTCGGGGGGCAGGGCCAGGAAGCGCTGGGGGGCGGTGTCCATCACCCGCACCTGATGCCCCTCCCGCCACAGGGCAGAAGCCACCAACGCCCCGATACGCCCACACCCCATAATGAGCACCTTCATGAAGCGGGCCTCCGCGACGATACAGCACGAGGCAGGTCCGAGGGAGGCGAGGCCTCCTCCCTCTTAGGCTGGCGGAGCACCAGCACCGGACAGGGGGCATGTTCCAGCACGAAGAGGGTGGTGTGGCCCACGGAGAAGCCCCCATGCTCCTGCCGATAGGGAAGTTCCATGAGAATGAGGTCGACCCCCTGCTCCACCGCCTCCTTCACGATGGCGGGGCCGGCGTCCCGCGCCTGGAGGATATCGGCCTCCACCTCCACTCGGGCTCCCCGCAACAGGCTCTCCGCCTGTTGCAAAACCTGCTCCCCCCGGCGGGTCTCCTCGGGCAGTTCGGCATCCACGGGATAGCGCCGGGGCACCTCGATGATGTACACCAAAAACACCCGCGCCCCACTCTGGCGCGCCAGGGAGGAGGCCAGCAGGAAAAGGGGACTGTCTGCCCGTGCCTCCTTCACAGGCAAAAGGATACGGCGATAGGGAAGGCGTTCCTCAGGAATAGGCCACCTCTCTGTCCCGCTCCCCATGATACTATGCACCTCGGGGCGTCAGATTAGGGGTAGCGGCACCTTCGTGGGGAGCGACGGGGGGATGTGCCCTGGAGGACAGGGCCTAGGGTACCTTCAGGGGAAGGCGTCCGAGGATACCCCAGCACCTATCCCCGCCGGGCAGGCAACCCCAGCCGAGGGCACCCCCTTCCCCCTGTGGTTGCGTCCTGTCCCCACTTGTGCCACGATAGTAGGCGGACCTTTCCCCACGCTAAGGAGGTGGTATGGCCACACACCCTTCCCATCCGGCCCTGGGCATTCTCCCCACGCCCCAGGGGCCTGTGCAGTACTACCGCCTGGCCTACCTGGAAGAGCAGGGGTGGACGCGCCTGGAGCGTCTGCCCTTCTCCATTCGTGTCCTTTTGGAGAGCCTTGTGCGCCTGCACCTGACCCAACCGGAACTGTGCAGTCAGGACGACCTGGCCCAGGCTGCCCGTTGGGATGCGGCCCGCCCCTCCGGGCGGGACATCCCCTTCCTCCCCGCCCGAGTGCTGATGCAGGACTTTACAGGGGTGCCCGCCGTGGTGGACCTGGCCGCCATGCGTGCGGCTATGGCCCGCAAGGGGGGCGATCCCAAACGCATCAACCCCCTCCTGCCCGTGGACCTGGTCATTGACCACTCCGTTCAGGTGGACATATTCGCTCACCCCGAGGCCTTCGCCTTCAATGTGGAGCGGGAGTATGAGCGCAACCGGGAGCGCTACGCCTTTCTGCGGTGGGCCCAGCAGGCTTTCCAAAACTTCCGCGTGGTGCCCCCCGGCACGGGCATCTGCCACCAGGTCAACCTGGAATACCTCTCCAGCGTGGTCGCCCTGCGCCCCGTCCAAGGCCGTCCCACCGCCCTCCCGGACACGGTGCTGGGCACCGACTCCCACACCACTATGGTCAACGGCCTGGGCGTGCTGGGCTGGGGTGTGGGGGGCATAGAGGCCGAGGCGGTGATGTTGGGCCAGCCCTACTTCATGCTCATGCCCCCCGTCGTGGGGGTAAAACTGCTAGGGCGTCTGCCCCAGGGGGCCACGGCCACCGACCTGGTCCTCACCGTTACCGAACTGCTCCGCAAGAAGGGGGTGGTGGACAAGTTCGTGGAGTTCTTCGGCCCCGGCCTGGATGCCCTCACCGTGGAGGACCGCGCCACCATCGCCAACATGTCCCCCGAATATGGGGCCACCTGCGGCTTCTTCCCCGTGGATGCTATGACCCTGCGCTACCTACGGGGCACAGGGCGGGACGAGGCCCAGATAGCCCTGGTGGAGCGCTACTGCCGCGCCCAGGGCCTGTTCCGCGACGCCTCTACCCCCGACCCGGTGTACAGCGAGACCCTTACCCTGGACCTCTCCCAGGTGGTGCCCAGCCTGGCCGGCCCCAGCCGGCCTCAGGACCGCATCCCCCTCACCGAGGTGAAGCGCACCTTCCACATCGCCCTGGAGAAGACCTACAAAAAGCCCGCTCCCGCCAGCGTCCCCGTGCGTCTCAACGGGCATCAGGTCAACCTTTCCCACGGGAGCGTGGTCATCGCCGCCATCACCAGTTGCACCAACACCTCTAACCCTTCGGTGATGGTGGGGGCGGGGCTGTTGGCCAAGAAGGCCGTGGAGCGGGGTTTGAGGCGCCAGCCGTGGGTGAAGACCAGTATGGCCCCAGGCTCCCGCGTGGTAACCGACTACCTGGAGCGGGCGGGGCTTCTGCCCTATCTGGAGGCTTTGGGCTTCCATGTGGTGGGGTATGGGTGCACCACCTGCATTGGCAACAGTGGCCCCCTGCCCGACCCCATCGCCCACGCGATTACCGCCCACGACCTTGTGGTTGCAGCGGTGCTCAGCGGCAACCGCAACTTCGAGGCGCGCATCCACCCCCAGGTGCGGGCCAACTTCCTGGCCTCTCCCATGCTGGTGGTGGCCTACGCCCTGGTGGGGCGCATGGATGTGGACCTCACCCGCGAGCCTCTGGGCCACGACACCCAGGGACGCCCCGTGTTCCTGCAGGACATCTGGCCCTCTCCCGAGGAGATTGCCCACACGGTGGCCAGCGCCCTCTCCCCTGAGGCCTTTCGCCAGCGCTACAGCCAGGTCTTTGAAGGCGACCATCGCTGGAAGGGCCTGCCCGTCCCCGCCGGCGACCTGTACGCCTGGGATGCCACCTCCACCTATATTCAAGAGGCCCCCTTCTTCTTGGACTTGCCCACCGACCCGCCCCCCCTGCGCGACATCCGCAATGCCCGCGTGCTGGTGATGCTGGGGGATTCCATCACCACCGACCACATCTCTCCGGCGGGGAGCATCTCCCCCAAAAGCCCGGCGGGGCAGTATCTCATCAGCAAGGGGGTGCCCCCCGCCGAGTTCAACACCTTCGGGGCACGGCGGGGCAACCACGAGGTCATGGTGCGGGGCACCTTCGGCAACATCCGCCTGAAGAACCTGCTGGTGCCCGGCACCGAAGGGGATTGGACGGTGCACTTCCCCTCGGGCCAGCAGATGCGCATCTTTGAGGCGTCCCAGCGCTACCAGAAGGAGGGGGTGCCCCTGCTGGTGCTCGCCGGCAAAGAATACGGCTCAGGCAGTTCGCGGGACTGGGCAGCCAAGGGGCCAGCCCTGCTGGGCATCAAGGCCGTCATCGCCGAAAGTTATGAGCGCATCCACCGCAGTAACCTGGTGGGGATGGGCATCCTGCCCCTCCAGTTCCGCCCGGGGGAGAGCGCCCAGACCCTGGGCCTCACGGGCACGGAGGTGTACCACATCCTGGGCCTGTCCGACGCCCTGCGCCCCCACCAAGAACTGACCGTGCGCGTCCAGAAGGACGGCCAAGAGCGCACCTTCACCGTCATCGCCCGTGTGGACACCCCCGTGGAGGTGGGCTACCTGCGTCACGGGGGGGTGCTGAACATGGTGCTCCGCCGCCTCCTGAAGGAGGACAAGGGGTAGAGACACCCCCGATTCCCTCCACGGGGGAGGCTGAGGCACGGGTGAAGCCCTCCCCACGGGCGCTATAATAGGCCACGAGCAGAAACGCACAAGGGGGACATAGCACATGTGGAACCAGTGGCGCACCGACGCCTATGAAGGGATGCTGGCCGAAGTCATCACCTACAGGGGCTATAAGGGCGACCTGATCAACGCCTACTTCACCCGCCCCTTGGGGCCGGGGCCATATCCTGGCATCGTGTTGGTGCACCACCTCCCTGGCTGGGACGAGTTCTACCGGGAGACGGCCCGGCGCTTCACCAGCCACGGCTATATCGTGATCTGCCCCAACCTCTACTACCGCTTCGGACACGGCACCCCCGAGGAGGTGGCGGCGCGGGTACGGGCGGCGGGAGGTGTTCCTGATGACTCGGTGGTGGGGGATTGCGAGGCGGCCCTGCACTTCCTGCGCTCCCTGCCCTACTGCAACGGCAAGGTGGGCATCATCGGCACCTGCTCGGGGGGGCGCCACGCCTTCCTGGTGGCGTGTCGGGTGCAGGGCTTCAGCGCCGCCGTGGACTGCTGGGGCGGGCGGGTGGTCATGGCCCCCCACGAGTTGACTCCCGCCCAGCCCGTTGCCCCCATTGACTATACGAAAGACCTCTCCTGCCCCCTCCTGGGGCTATTCGGCAACGAGGACCAGGCGCCCTCCCCTGCCCAGGTCAACCAGCACGAGGAGGCCCTCAAGCGCTACGGGAAGACCTACGAGTTCTACCGCTACGATGGGGCTGGGCACGGCTTCTGGTATTACGACCGCCCCGCCTATCGCCCCCAGCAGGCCATGGACGCCTGGCAGAAGACCTTCGCCTTCTTCCGCAAGTATCTGTGGTAAGGGGGCGTGGGGCGATGCCCTCCCTGCAATACCTGATTGACAGCATGTGCGCCAACTTCACCGCCTCTGCCATGTATGCCCTGGTGCGGGAGGCGGTGGCCGACGGCCCCCGCACCCTGGGCGACCTGGCCCGTCGGGTGGCGGAGCGGGACCCCTCCCTGGACGTGGGGAGCGCCCGTATGCTGGCGGAGGCGGCGGTGCAGGTGCTGGCGGAGCGGGGGGAGGTGCACCTGCAGGGGGAGTGGGTGGAACGCGCTGCAGCCCCTTCCCTTGCTCCGCACAGGGGATAGCCCCACGGCTTGAGGGTACCGTCTGGTGGCGTAGGGAAGTCCACCGGGTGTGCGCCTGTGCAGTGGGCACGAAGGCGGAGCCTTACCCCACCCGCAGGGAGGGGTCGGCATCCAAGTTCCAGGGGTGGCGCTCCCCGCGACGCAGACGGTAATAGGCCGCCGCCGCAATCATGGCCCCGTTGTCGGTGCACAGGGACGGGCGGGGAATCAGCACGGGGACAGGGCTGCGCTCCCGCATGCGCTGGCGCAGAAGGGCGTTGGCCGCCACCCCTCCGCCCAGCAGGATGCCCCGCACCTGAGTGGAACGCACCGCCTCCAGGGTCTTCTCCACCAAGGCCTCCACCACCGCCTCCTGGAAGCCGGCGGCCAGATCAGCCACCTTTTGCTGGCGCTGGGGGCCGGTAAGGGGGGCAGGCATCCCCTCTTGGGCGGGGTAGACCCCCGCCGCCTGGGCACGGCGCACCAGGGCCGTCTTCAACCCGCTGAAACTGAACTCCAACCCCTCCTTCAGCACCACGCGGGGCAGGGGTTCGGGGGCCTGGGCCTTTTGCGCCTCCCGCTGGATTTCCGGCCCGCCCGGAAAGCCCAATCCCAACACCCGCGCCGCCTTGTCAAAGGCCTCCCCGGCGGCGTCGTCCCGCGTGCGCCCCAGGAGGGTGTAGTCGCCGTGCCCGCGCATCACCACCAGGTCGGTATGCCCCCCCGACACCAGCAGGCACAGCAAGGGGAAGCCCGGCTCCCGTTCCGGGTGCAGGTCTGGCTCCAGCCACCCGGCGTAGATATGCCCCTCCAGGTGATTGATGCCGATAAGGGGTTTGTTCAGGGCCATGGCCAGGCCCTTGGCGAAGTTCACCCCTACCACCAGCGCCCCCACCAACCCAGGGCCATAGGTTACGGCAATGGCATCCACATCGGCGAGGGTGGCCTTGGCTGTCTGCAAGGCGCGCTGGAGCGTGGGCACCAAGGCCAGCACGTGCTGACGAGAGGCCACCTCGGGCACCACCCCCCCATAGCGGGCGTGCAGCTCCACCTGGGAGGCGATGGTGTTGGCGTGGAGGGTGCGCCCCTCGCTCACCAGCCCGATACCCGTTTCGTCGCAGGAGGTCTCAATACCGAGGATCAGCATAGGCTTACCCCTGGGGTGGGGTCGAAGGCACTTGCTGGGCCTGCTCCTCGCGCTGGAGGCGGAGCCAGTGCTCCCGGCTGATTTCCATGCGCAGGAACACCTGGCCGTTACGGCGCACGGTGCGCACCGGCACGAAACCCGCCTTGGCAAAACTGCGCTGAGCCCGCACATTCCACTCTAGGGTGTGGAGGTAAATTCGTTGGAGGGTGGTCTCGGTGAAGATCATGGCCAGGAGGGTCTTGACGGCGTCGGTGCCGTAGCCACGGTTCCAGTACTCCTTCTCGCCGATCATGATGCCCAGTTCGGCCTCACCTGTGGTGTAGTCAATGTCGTAGTACATGCAGTTGCCGATGTGCTTGCCGTCCAGGGTATCAATGGCGAAGCGGCGGGACCAGGGGTAGGGATAGCGCAGTTCCTCCTCGTAGAGGCGCAGGAAATCCTGGAAGGGCATGCGCAACGGAGGGGCGGCATCCAGACGGGCCAGTTCCTCGTCGCTACGCCAACGGTAGTCGTCGGCGGCATCGGCCAGGCTTTTCTCCCGCAGGATGACCTTCTGCCCCTTCCACACCTTGCTGGTCTTCACGGCTCCCCCTCCCGCAGGGCGCGGGCGGCGGCCTCTACCGTCTTCTGCTCGTTTTTATAGGACATCACCTTTAGCGCCTCCTCCACGGGGAACCAGCGCACCTCGTCGTACTCCTGGTCGTGGAGGGCCACATCGCCTCCCACAGCCCGCATGAGGTAGAAGTGGACGGTCTTGTGGCAGCGGACCTTGTCGGTAGGGCGGATGAACCAGTACTCAATCTTCCCCAGGGGACGCTCCAGGACGACCTGAAGGCCCGTCTCCTCGGCGGTCTCCCGCAGGGCGGCGTCGGGGAGGCTTTCGCCGGGGTTGGGAGTGCCCTTGGGGAGGCCCCACCCCGCCTTGCCCCCCCGCTCCCTCCAGCCACACAGGACAATTTCTATCTGCCCATCCCGTCGGCGGTAGACCACCCCTCCCGCCGACACCAGATGTTCCACCTGCCGCTGTGCCAAGGTGCCGCCCTGCCGGTGGTGTGCTACCCCTCATGCTAGGCATCCCCCAGGGGAGCGTCAAGCCGAGTGCAGGGGTGATAGAACCTTTGACCGCACCCAAAACAAGAGGGGGCGGAGGAATCCTCCGCCCCCTCTGCACGCTGCAAGTGGGCTACTGGGCGAGCCAGGCATACATATACATCTTGCCCACCCCGTAGGAGCCGAGAATCTTGAACACCATCCCCCGCAGGCTGGGCTGCCAGGCCGTCCTAATAATGGGTGCGGGCAGGTAGACGTAGTAGGCCTTGTCGGCCAGGTATTCCTGAATCTTGTAGACCGTCTCCAGGCGCTTCTTGGGATCCATCTCCATTCGCTGCTGCTCCAACAGGGGGTTCAGCGCTGGGTCATTCACGCTACTGCGGTTGCCCGCCTGGCCGGGGTAGAAGTGGGCGTAGAGGAAGTAGTCAGGCTCGGCGTAGGGCGTCACGGGGCCAATGGCAGCATCGTCAAAGCGCCCCAGGTAGGTGGTGGAGATGTAGAGACCATACTCCTGCGGGCGCAGTTCCGCCCGAATCCCCACCCGCGTCAGGTTGTCGGCAGCCAACTGATACCGCGAATCCCACAGCGCCCCATAGAAGACGGCAGCATAGCGCAGGGAGGTAGAGAGGCCGTTGGGATAGCCCGCCTCGGCCAGGAGTTTCCGGGCCAAGTCGGGGTCGTAGCCAATGAGTATCTTGGCCTTCTCAGGAGGATACTTCTCTATAGGCAGCTGCCACGCCTCATAGGCGCAGGGGATGGGGCCGTGATAGAGGCACCCCTCACCATAATGAAGGGTGTCTATCCACGCCTGACGGTGAATGGCCAGAGAGACGGCCTGGCGCACCCGCACATCGTTGAACGGCGGCTTGGTGGTGTTGAAGTAGATGGTGTTGAGTGTCAAAGACTTATACCCTGTGCCCAAGACTAGGTCAGGGCGCGTGCGCTGCAACTGGAAGTACTCGGCGTCCTCTATGGTAGGCACCCAGTTGGCCTGATGCACCCGCCCCGTCCGCAACAGCGCCACACGCGTGCTGTAGTCAGCGGCGATCTCTACCCGCACCTCGTCCACATAGGGCAGGCCCCTCCGCCAGTAGTCCGGGTTCTTCTTGAAGATATACTGCACGCCCCGCGTGTAGGAGGTGAGTATAAAGGGACCTGTGCCTATGCTCGCCTCCACACTGTTGTAGTCCCGATAT
>JANXCH010000008.1 GCA_025060295.1 Dehalococcoidia bacterium
GAACCTTTGCAGATCACCTGCACGAAGGTCAACTTTGACCCGGCCAACTAGTGCCTGAGTAGGTAGGGTAATAGCGGGCAAGCGAGGAGGCTCGTCCGATGGAGGAGCATCGCCATCAGGTTCCGGCTGAGGCGCACGCAGGACGGGCCTTCGCTTGCCCGCGCTGTGGGGCGCGCCTGCGCATCGTCCGGCGACGGGTGGTGCGCAGGCCCCGGGCGGGGGTGGAGGCACCACGATCCCCCGCCCCCGCCCGGGCACCCACCCCTGCGGGGCGGCGGCTGCCTGGGGGTGGGGTCTGGTGGGGAGCCCTCGCCCTGCTGGTGCTGGCTCTGGTGGTGGGGGAGGTGTTCGCCTCCACCGTCCCCTCTGCGCCTCCTGGTGAGCCGGCACCCGCTCTGACTTACACCGTGGACCGCACCGCCACGGCCCAGTGGGTGACGGCGGGGGCTGGGGCGAGCCTGACCCTCAACGCCAGCGGGCAGGTTACCGCCGTAACCCTGCGGGGCAAGAAGACTACCGACGGCGTCCTGCGGGCGCAGGTGGCTTTGAAGGACACCAAAGGCAATATCCTGGCGACAGGGCGTGGCGTGCTCCCCTCGGATAGCGGGGACTTCGCCCTGACGGTGGGGATGGAGCCGGCCACCATCCCCTACAGCCGGGTGGCCGAGGTAGCAGTGGCCTACACGAGGTGAGGGATGCGGGGCCTTCTGTTCCTAGTCATCGTTCTGTTGGGGGTTCTCCCCTCGGCTATCTATGCCGCCCGTATACCCTCGGCGAGTGCCCAACCGGTAGGGGGCCAACAGGGGCAGGTGCTGTCGCCGGTGAGCGCGTTCACTGTGGAAGCCATTCCTGCCCAGTTCAACGCATCGGGACAAGTGACCCATTATAAACTGCGCTGGTTCCCTACGGCCGGCACCGGGACCTATCATCTGCAGGTGCTTCTCCTCAACAGCGGGGGGACGATCATCGGTAGCGGTAACCTGAATGTCACGGTTAATAGCATTGGGAGTTGGCGCACGGATACAGTTCCTCTCAGCAGTCCTGTAACCATCGATAACATTGCGACGGTGCGGGTCAATATCGTGTCGTAGGATCATAAAGGGATGGGGACGCGGACTCTGATTCGACGGTATGGGGTGCTTTTCCTCCTGCTGGTGGCAGGGGGGCTGGTGGTCTACTCCCTGCGCCCCATCTTTGCGGCCAGCATGCCTGTCAAAGTGCATCCTTTTATGGGTGCTGGAGCGGACGCCTCCCAGACGCATAGCCCTAACTGGCTCGGTGGATCCCATATCGTCCGCGTCACGGGTGTGCAGTTGAACTTCTCCGGAAACACTGTGGTATCGGTGACCGTCAGTGGGACGAAGTTGCCCTACTATGGCGGATGCGATGTGACAGTGATGTCAATGGAGGTAACTCTCCTCAGTTCTGTGGGCACCGTTTTGGGCAGTGGAACAGTTACACTCCCGCCACTAGGGAACACGTTCAACTCGACTGTGACCATAAGTGGGGGTGGTGTTCCCTACCACCGCATTGCGCAGGTAGCGGTCTCTTTCCAATCTCAAGATTTTGACTGGTGTTTGATATGACGGGGGTATGGGACTCATGGCTAGGGTGCTGATTGGAGGGGTGGTATTCCTTGCTGTGGTGGCCACGGCGGTCTACGCCGCGTCTTTTCTCTCTTTCAATGTCCGGCCGGTCGGGGGGGGAGCGGGCGATGCGCCTCGCTGTCAGGTGCGGTCTTATTCCATAGCTTCCACAGGGACCATTTCGTCGGTCAATGCTACAGTTCTGTGCACGGCGGGGGGTGGGTACATCGTGCACACCACTTTTACCTCAGGGTCATCCTCTGGAAATGGCAGCACGCCTGTTACTCTTACTGCTAATACCCCTACGACGGTTACCATTTCCATCTCCCCAGCAGTAACTCTCACCTATACCTATAATGTATCCTTTAGGATCGAGAGGCAGTAGGAGGGGTGTGATGCGGGGAGTTGTGCTCTGGCTTGTGATTGGGGGTGTGATGGCGGTGGTGGGCTATAGTGCTTTGGTAGCCACCCGCGCTCAACGGCCGGAGGTGCCTGCTCCCCAACCCGTTGCGGGCGCACCCTCCCCGTGCCAGGTTACTTCCTACGACCTGTCGCCCACGGGAGCAGCGGTGCAGGCGGTGGTGGTATGCTCGGCTGGGGGGCGCTACCAGGTGGCGGCGGAGGCGGCGGCCGGCTCCATACAGGCGAAAGGGCACGTGGTCGTGCGTGTCCTCAAGGACGCGCCCACAGCGGTGAGTATCCCCCTGATGCCCTCCCTGCCCCCCACGGCGCTGACATATAGCGTGCGCTTTACAGTGCGGGGTATGTAACGGGCATGCCGCTTTTTCTGCTTCTCGGAGGCCTTCTACTTATGGCACCCTTCTGGCTCCCTCAGGTGCTGGGAGGACAAGCCATGTATCACTATGTGATCACGGGGTCCATGGCGGGATCTGTGGATCGGGGGAGCCTGGTGATGATCTGGCCCGAGGAGAGTTATGCCGTGGGGGATGTGGTGGCCTTCTGGCAAGATTTAGGGTTCCGGCAGATTCCAGTGTTGCATCGCATCATTGATAAAACCCCCGAAGGGCTGTATGTGATTAAGGGCGATGCGGTGGACAGTGTGGACTATGTGCCTCCGGAGCGCATCATAGGGAGGATGGTGTTCGGGATACCTTATCTGGGGTTTGTGGGGGGGGCAGCGAAGTTCTTCCCCCTGGTGCTGGCCTATTTCGCATTAGCCCCCTTCCTGGCCGGGCGAAAGGGGAAAGAGGGGAAGCCCGTTAGTGCGTTTCTGCCCACAGCTGCTTTGGTGCTGGTGTGTATGCCCTTGGCATCGGTGGGAATAGTGCAGGTGGTGGGCAAGACCTTCGCGATGGTGCTGATGCTGGCGCTGTTGGGGACGGCGCGCCTCTTGGAGATAGCCTGGGGGAAAGAGTTGGGGCCTTTGACCGAAATTCTCTATGGAACCATAGGTGTGGCCGCCCTGTCCATGGTGTATATTCCTGAGGTGATTCAACAACTGCGCGGCTTGTTCGCCGCGTAGCGGGAGCAGTGCGATGCGCTGGATAGCGTGGCCCCTGGTGGGCGTTCTGGTGTGGCTTGTGTTCATCCCGCGGGTGTGGGCCCAGGGGCCCATATCCCGTGTGCAGACAAGCCATTCTGTGCCCCTCATCGTAGACGGCCTACGCCAGACGGGTTTCCCCCGCGACCTGCCCATGGGCACCCAGGTGTGCGCCCCGGGGGAGTTCTTGTATACTGCTGAAGGGGAGCGCTACCGCTTCCGCGGGTGGCGCTTGCACGCCTCCCTCCTGCCCTCCCTCTGTATCCTGGCCATAGACCCTGGCCCCTATGTTGCTGTGTTCCAGCGGGAGGTGTTGGTGCGGGTCACCTCCACCGCCCCGGGCCTGGCCCAGGCCCGCTGGGTGGAGGAGGGGAGCCTCCTCACCTTCACCGCCCCCGAGATTATCCCCATCAGTGATGACCAGAGGTGGCGTTTCACTGGCTGGTCGGGGGGTATCACCCCCTTCAGCGCCGAGAATACCATTGTGGCCGACCGCCCGGTAACTGTGGAGGCGCGCTACGTTCTAGAGTATCGGGTGCAGGTGGTGGCCCCCGAGGGAGTGGCGATAACGGGAGGGGGGTGGGTCGTCGCTGGTCAAACGGCCGTGATCCGCGCTCCCGCAACAGTCTCCCAGGGGCCGGGCCAGCGCCTGCGCCTGGTGGGTTGGGATGGCGAAGGGGTCGCTGGCGAGGCTCTAGCCGGAGGGCGCACCGTCCTCACTTTCCCCGTCAGTGGCCCTGTGTTCTTACACCCCCGCTATGTGCAGGAGTTTCTGGTCGAGGGGTATGGTCTGCGGGGGGTGCGCCTCGTGCAGACCTGGGCGGCGGCGGGGACGGTAGTGAGCCTCACCGCCCCCGAGGAGGTGCTCGTTGAGGAGGGCGTCCGCTGGCGCTTCGTGGAGTGGTCGGGGGGTATGGAACCCACTAAGCCCACCACCCGCGTGGTGGTCAGCCGTCCCATGACCCTCAACGCCCGTTACACCCAGGAGATTCTGGTGCGGGTGCTCGCCCCCGAAGGGGTGAGTGTGCCCGGGGCTGGCTGGTATGCCCCAGGGCAGACCGCTACCCTGCTTCTGCCTACGCTTGTGCCCCAAGGGGACGACCGCCGCTGGCGTTGGACGGGGTGGGAGGGGGAGCCCCCCGGCACCGTTCAGGGACCTGTGGTAACCCTGCGGGTGGACGCCCCTGTGACGGTGCGCCCCCGCTACACCCTGGAGGTCCTGGTGGAGGCCCAGACGCCCCAGGGCGTTCTGCGGGAGTGGCGTCCCGTCGGTTCCCTGATCACTCTGGAGACACCCCCTACTGCCGATGGGTTGCCCCTGCGCTTCTGGCGGGTGCGGGATACCGGCGAGGTGCTGGGGAGTAGCCCCCGTCTGGAAGTCCAGGTAACCGGCCCCCTGCGCCTGCAAGCCGTCTATGATCCGCCCCGCCCACCCGGAACCATCACCCTGCAGGCCACTGCGCCTGTCCCTCTTACGGTGGACGGGCAGGAGGTGAAGGCCTATCCTGCCACAGCCCCCGCAGGGAGCAGGGTGTGCGTCCCCGGCCCCTACATCTATACAGAGGAGGGGGAGCGCTACCGGTTCCTGCGGTGGAGCACCGGGAGTCAGGAGACCTGCATCACCCCTCCTGCAGGAGCCCTCACCGCTCTCTTTGAGCGGGAGGTTCTTTTGACCCTTACCTCCCCTCTGCCCCAACTGGGGGAAAGCCGCTGGGTTCCGGCCAACCAGCCTATCCCTGTGGAAGTGCCTGCGGAGGTGCGCACCGAGGAGGTGCGGTGGCGCTTCGCCGGCTGGTCTAGCGGGGAGAGGCCTTTTAGCCCCTCCAACATCCTCGTCCTCACCAAGCCCCTCACAGTGGAGGTGCGGTTTGTGCCCGAATACCGCATTCACATCATCCCTGTGGAGGGGGTAACGGTGAGTGGGGAGGGATGGTATACGGCGGGGGCCAGGGCTCTGGTGCGCGCCCCAGCCCTCGTCCCCCAAGGCGAGGGGCGACGCTTGCGTTTCGTGGAGTGGGAGGAGAGGGAGGGAAGACTAGCGGGCACCGGCCCCCTCCAACAGCCCGAGATCGTTCTGACTGTGAGCGGCCCTGTCTCCCTGCGCCCGAGGTATGTGCAGGAGTATCGGGTGCACGCCGAGAACCCCCAGGGTATCCTCACCATGACTTGGGTGGAGGCCGGCAAGACGCTGGAACTGGAGACCGCATCCCTCATCACCATCGTGGAGGACGAGGAGCGCCTACGCTTCTCCCATTGGCAGGAGAAACGGCCTGGCGCCCAACCTATGGCCCAGGTGTCTAAACTCATCCTCACTGTGGACCGCCCGCTGGACCTGGAGGCGGTGTATCGGCGGGAGTTCAGGGTTACCCTTCAGGCCCCCTACGGGGGGAGTGGTGCGGGCTGGTATCCCGAGAATGCGACCGCCATTATCAGCGTCCCGCCCCAGCCCCAGGCGGTGCTGTTTTTGAAGAAGTCCTTCCAGGGCTTCGCCGGCTACCCCCAGACGGGGCCAGTGCTCCAGGTCACGGTGCAGGGGCCCACCACCGTCGCCGCCCTGTACAGCAACGAGGTGGACTTCCGGGTTCTGGCCTTCCTGGTGGCGGGTCTCCTGGCGGCTTTCCTCATCTGGCGGATCACCGAGAGCCGCACGGCGCGTCCCCAGCCTAGCCCCGCTTCTGCCCAGGAGGAGGAGGTTATCGAGGAGGTCGTGGAGGAGGAGCCACAGCCCCCCATCGTTACGGGGCGACGCCCGCCGGGGGAGCGATGAGGGTCTGGGGTGGGGCTTAGGGGGACAGGGCTTGGCGGAGGCGGATGTGTAGGGCGGGCGGGGCTACCAGCAGGCCCCCCTCCACCACGGGGATGCCTCCCTCCCCCCTGCACCACGGTCCCCCGTTCAGGGCGGTAACCTGTAGGCCCGCCTCCTGTGCGATGAGGGCCGGAGCGATGTCCCACGGGGCGGCACGCCGGTAGAGAAAAACCAGTCCCGACCGCCGCCCTGCTGCTGTCCATGCCAAGTCCAGGGCGTCGCTATAGGTGGTGGAGAGGTGCCGGGTAAGGTCCAGAAGACGCGTCACCGCCTGGCCGACCTGGGCCGGTTCCACATCAGGCCACTGGTTGAAGGCCAGGCGTATGCCCAGCCCAGGGCTGTAGCGGAAGGGCTGGCCGTTGAAGAAGGCTCCCCCTCCACGCCGGGCTTCCCACATCTCCCCTAAAGCAGGTGCGTAGAAGGCGACCGCTTCCCAACGCCCTTCACTCCACAGGGCCGCCGTTGTCCCGAATAGGGGCACCCCCCGGGAAAAGTTATCTGTCCCCTCCAGGGGATCCACGCACACCAAAAGCCCCGGCATATACCCCAGGGGGATGGGTTTGCCCCCGGGGGTCTCCTCCGCTAGGAAAGCCTCCCCCAGGCGATACCTCTGCACGAGGCGCAGGGCCATCTCTTGAGCCTGGTGGTCGGCCTCCAGAGCGACGTCGTTGTCCCCCTTTATCTCCACCACTCGGGTGCCTGCTCCCCTGCGGAACTGCTCCAGAAGGAACGCCCCCACCTCCCGGACGATGGCGCGCAGGATCGTTAGGAGGGGGTCAGCGCCCATGGGGCTCCTAAACGACGGGCCCAGGCCAGTAATCCCTGCTGGGCACGGGCGGTGCTCGGTATAGGCATGGGCAAGAGGGCGCGCATGGCCCGGCTCACGGCGTTCTCGGCGGGAGGGGGGAAGACCTTCCAGCAAGCCCATACTGCTCGGCGCAGGGAGGGGTTGCCCTGAGCTGTCGCCCACGCCCACAGAAAGGGCAGAACCACGCTCACCGCCACCTCCCGCGCCCGTGAGCGTCCTATCAGGGCTGGCCCGCCCGTGGGGGAGGGGACGGTCAAGACCCGCTCGAGGGCAGAAGGGCCGTTCACAGCGCCCCGCCGCAGGGCCTGAGGCAGGCCTTCATCCCACCAGCGGGCCACAAGCACGGCCATCCCCCACAGGCGGCGTGCGGGGCGATTCGCCGGGCGCACCCCCGCCCGACACCAAGCCTCCGGGGAGAGCACGGGCTGCCAGGGTGTCTCGCGCCACAGACGGACCAAAGGGTCTCCACCCGATAGGAGGCCGGCACTGCCCAGGAGCACAGCGGCTAGACGCGTGGCCCGTTCCTGGGGAGTGCAGGGCAGGGCTACCCGTCGTAGGACACGATAGGGCATCCCTTCGGCCAGCTGGCGCATGGGCTCCCGGTTGGCCCCGTAGCCCATCCCTTCCATGAGGCCCCGATAGAGTGCCTCCTCGACACCCACGGAGACGATGAGACGGGCATAGCCAGATGCCCTCTGCCGAAAGCGGGCGTCGGCCCAGCGATGCAGAGTCGCCAGGGTGGGGCACGCCCCGACAAAGGGGGGAGCCACCTTTCCTACTTGAAGAAGCGCTCCATCGGGGAGGTCAACCTGTGGAGGGGAAGGGCGAGGGGAGGGGCTCTTCCCCAAAACCAGGTGCAGGAGCACCTGGCGATAGCGGGGGTCGGCGTGGTGGCCGTGGGATGCCCACGCATCTGGGGAGCAATGCACCTCCACATCCCCCCGCAGGAGGCGTCCATCCCCCCGAAGGAGCAAGGCGTCCTGGAAGTCTGGGCCGGCCCCCCGGTTGAGACGCCCCGGGTAGAGTATCCGATACCTATGTCCGTCGCTGGCGGGCAGGAAGCCCCATTCAGGAGCAGTGGTTGCCCACGCCCGCCACAGGTTCTCCTCTCGCTCAGCGATGACCGGATACCCTTTTTGCTTGGCCACGAGGGTATTATACCTAGGGTGGGAGTGATGGTGCACATCGGGTGTTGTGGCTTTGCCGGGGGGCGGGCATCCTACTACCGCCTCTTCTCGGTGGTGGAGGTTCAGCAGACTTTCTATCGCCCGCCCCCTGCCGAGATTCTTCGGCGGTGGCGCGCCGAAGCGCCTGTAGGGTTCTCCTTCACTGTGAAGGCCTTCCAGGGGGTTACTCACCCCGCCACGTCCCCTACATATCGGCGATCGGGTCTGGTCATCCCCCCCGACAAAAGGGGCGCCTATGGCTTTTTTCGTCCCACGCCCGAGGTGGCCGAGGCCTGGGAGGCGACCCGCCAGTGTGCCTTGATCCTGGACGCCCAGGTGGTACTCCTCCAATGCCCCCCCGCTTTTACCCCCACGTCGGAGCATCTGGCCTGGCTTCGCCGTTTCCTTGCGAGCATTGGGCCTCAGCCCTTTCGCCTTGCCTGGGAGCCCCGCGGCCCCGCCTGGACGGATGCTCTGGTACAGGAGGTCTGCCAGGAGGGGGGCTTGCTCCACGCCACAGACCCCTTACAACGCCCCCCTGTTACGCGCCCCCCTTTCTACTTCCGTCTGCACGGCGGCCCCCGCTACGCCCATCGCTATACCGACGAGGAGCTGGGTCGCCTGGCGGGCCTGGTCAAGGGGCGGGAGGGGTGGGTGCTGTTCAACAACTCGGTGCACATGCGGGGGGACGCCCTACGCCTGAAGGCTTTGCTCGGCTAACTCCTGGCCCGATGGCTCTGCAGGCGTGCCAGGAACGCCTCAATGGCGCTGTTGACCTCGTTGGGTTTCTCCAGGTGCACCGAGTGGGTGGCATCGCGTATAACCACCTCTTGGGCTCCAGGAATCTTTTGGGCGAGATAGTCGGAGTATTTCACGGGCGTCAAAATGTCCTCGGTGCCTACGATGATCAGGGTGGGCAGGCGAATCTCCTGCACCTGTTGCATGATGTCAAACTTGTCGCAACACAGGAAGTCGTTGAGTTGCACCGCTGGCCCCACTTGCAATGTGCGCTCCATGAGTAAGGCTTTGAGGTCGGGTGCAATCTTGGTCAACCCCTGCTCCCGCATGTTCAGCCATTCCTGGCGCTTCACGGGGTCGGTGATGGCCTCCTGGCACATCTGCAGGATGTCGGGGCGGACCCGGAGGCGCGCCCCCGTACCGATGAGCACGATGCCCCGCAGTTCCTCTGGGTAGTGGAGGGCATACCACTGGGCAATGGCACCCCCCATGCTGTGCCCTACCAGCACTACATCCTGATACCCTTTCCCCCAGATGTAGCCCCGAACCCACTCTGCATAGGCGGGGATGGAGGTACAGGGTTTCCCCTTCGGATGCCCGGGGAGGTCCACCGCATCCGCCAGGGGGCCGAAGTGGCGCACCTGATAGTAGAAGGACAGGCTGGAACCACCAGCGCCGTGCACCAAAACCAGTTGCATCTATTCCTCCTCATGGGGGCCTTGTGCGTGCTATTATACTTCCCCAGGAGTGCGGTACAAGCGGTGCTCTGCAGGCGCCAGGCCCCGCACAGGCTTCTAGACATCTCCCCCTCGGGAGGGTACAACGGATGAGTTACCAATGTATCCTATGGGAGGTGCGGGAGGGGGTGGCCCTCATCACCCTCAACCGCCCCGACAAACTTAACGCCCTCAATAGCACCCTTCTGGGGGAACTGGAGGATGCCCTCTTCCGGGCGGAGCGGGACGACGGGGTGCGGGTGGTGGTGCTTACGGGCGCCGGGGAGCGGGCCTTTTCGGCGGGGGCCGACATTCACGAGATGGCTACCTCCGCTCCTACCCCCGAAGTAGGGCGTGGCGACGGGCGTGGGGAGGTGTTCTGGCGCCTGGCCGACCTTGCCAAGCCCACTATCGGGGCTATCAACGGCATCGCCTACGGGGGAGGGGCACTGCTGGCGTCCTGCCTGGACATCCGCTTCGGTTCCCCCCGCACCGCCTTCCGCTTCTTGGGGGTGGCCTATGGGCGGGTCAACTCCACCTGGACGCTGCCCCTGCTGGTGGGGTGGCCTGTGGCCAAGGAACTTCTATTCACCGGCCGGGAGGTGAAGGGGGAGGAAGCGGTGCGCATTGGCCTGCTCAACCGCCTGGTGCCCCCCGAGCGCCTGGTGGAGGAGACCCTGGTCTTCGCCCAGGAGGTAGCCCGACACGAGCCCCATATGGTGCAAGGGATCAAACGCCTTCTGCACCAGGGCGTCGCCCGGGGCTACCGGGAGCGCCTGGACTTGGAGCGGGAGGCCCGCCGCACCACTCTGCGGGAGCCTCCACCCCAGGAGGGCTTCCGCGACTTCCTTGCCCGCAAAAGGCGTGAGGGATGACCGATAGCACCCTGCGTCTCCTGTGTCGGGGTTTGCTGGAAGGCTCCCTCTCCCCGGCGGCCTTCCTGCTGGCGGTGCGCCCCGACCCTCTGCGCCTGGATGCCATCGTGTTGACGCCTCCCCTGGAGTGGACAGCCCAGCATGTGCTGGACTACTTGGGGCGCTTCGGGGCGGGGGAGGTGGATGAGGAGGAGTTGGGGCAGTGGGCGACCCTGCTGGTGGGGATGGACCAGGCTTTCCGCTGCCGTGGTGCTCCCGAGGACCTGGTGGCCTGGGAGGCCCTCTTCCAGATAGGTCTGCAGGCGGCCACCGCCACCCTGACCGCCGAAAGCGTCGCCTACTGGTACCAGCGCATTCAGGACGGGGTGGGATCGTCCTCCACCTTGCCCCCTGCGTAGACCTGCGCTATCCTGCTGTCCAGAAAGACCCCGCTCACTGGTAAGGAGGTTTGCGGACTGTGGCTCTGCTGTTTCGTGCGCCGCGGGGCACCCAGGACATTTTGCCCGAGGACCAGCCCTGGTGGCGCTTCGTGGTCGCCCGCGCCGAGGAGACGGCCCGCCGCTTCGGCTACCGCCGCATCGACACCCCCATGTTTGAGCAGGCGGGCCTGTTTGTGCGCTCGGTAGGCGCCGGGACGGACATCGTGGAGAAGGAGACCTACACCTTCACCGACCGGGGAGGGGAGGAGATGACCCTGCGGGCGGAGGGCACCGCCCCCGTCTGCCGGGCCTATTTGGAGCACGGTATGCACACCTGGCCCCAACCCGTGCGCCTGTATTATATCTGCCCTATCTTCCGCTACGAGCGCCCCCAGGCAGGGCGCTATCGCCAACATCACCAATTCGGCATCGAGGCCATCGGCGACGCCTCCCCGACGGTGGATGCGGAGATCATAGAGGTGGGGTGGCGTTTCCTGACGGATGCCCAGAGGGGGTTAGGCCTGCGCAACCTCCAGCTGCTGATCAACTCCATTGGATGTCCTCAGGATCGCCCCGCCTATGTGCAAAGTCTGCGGGCTTACTATGAGCCCCTTCTGCCACGCCTGTGCCCCGACTGTCGGGGAAGGCGCTTCCACAAAGCCCCCCTGCGCCTGTTGGACTGCAAACAGGAGTCCTGCCAGGCCCTGACCGCAGAGGCTCCCCGCTCGGTGGATTTTCTGTGTGGGGCTTGTCAGGAGCACTGGGAGGCCCTGCAGGGTTACCTCAAGGCCCTGGACATTCCTTTCAGTGTGGAGCATCGCTTGGTGCGGGGACTGGACTACTACACTCGCACCGTCTTTGAGGTACAACCCCCCGAGGAGCGCGCCCAAGCGGTGCTCATGGGCGGGGGGCGCTACGACGGCCTCATAGAGGAGCTGGGGGGCAAGCCGACGCCGGGCATCGGCTTCGGGTCGGGGTTGGAACGCATTGTGCTCCAGGTGCAACGCCAGGCCTCCTCCCCACCCCGGGAGGCTCCGCCCGATGCTGTGGTCGCCTACGCTGGAACGGACACCCTCCTCCAGGCGTTGACCCTGGCGTCCCATCTGCGCCAGCAGGGTCTGTGTGCTCTCCTGGCCCCTCAGCGGAGCCTCAAAGGGCAATTGCGCTGGGCCAGTGCTTTGCAAGCCCGCTACACTTTGGTGGTGGGCAGTGCCGAGGCGCAGAGGGGCACGGTGGTGGTCAAGGATATGGCGACGGGGGAGCAGAAAGAGGTGGGTGTGGAGGGGGTTGCCCAGGCCTTGGGCGCCCCCGCTAACTAACCTCGGGGGGCTCGGGGTGCTCCGCCCCCTTGAGGAAGAGGGCTAACTCCTCCCGCAGGGGAGCCAGGCGCGGGCTGGTGAGGGTCGGGTCGGCTTCCAGAAGGCGGCGGGCCTCTTCCCGAGCGAGGGCCAGCAGGTCCCTGTCCTCAAGACGGGCCACTCGGAAGGTGGGCAGACCGCTCTGGCGTGTGCCCAGCACCTCCCCTTCTCCCCGCAGGCGCAGGTCCTCCTCGGCCACGCGGAAGCCGTTGCTCTCTCGCACCAGCACCTCCAGGCGTTCCCGTGCTTGGGGGGAGGGGTCGTCCGACACCAGGATGCAGTAGCCCGGATGAGGGCCCCGCCCCACGCGCCCCCGCAGTTGGTGCAGTTCCGCCAAACCGAAGCGTTCAGCGCTTTGAATGAGCATCACGGTGGCGTTGGGTACATCAATACCCACCTCGATGACGGGGGTAGCCACCAGGATGTCCAGTTCCCCCTTGCGGAAGCGCTCCATCACCCCGTGCTTCTCCGGCAGGGGCATGCGTCCGTGCAGAAGCCCCACCCGCAAATCGGGGAACACCCGCCGGGAGAGGTGCTCGTATTCCTCCTGGGCGGCGCGGGCCTGTAGCGCTTCGGATTCCTCAATGAGGGGGCACAGGACAAAGGCCTGTCGCCCCTGGGCGACCTGGTGGCGGATAAAGTCGTAGACTTGGGGGAGGTGGTCGGGGGTGATGCGGCGGGTGATAACCTTGCGGGGATGGGGCAAATCCTCCAACACCGAATGTTCCAGGTCGCCGTAGAGGGCCAGGGCCAGACTGCGGGGGATAGGCGTGGCCGAAAGCACCAACAGGTGAGGCATCCGCTCCCCCCGCTGGCGGAGCGCCCTCCTCTGGAGCACACCGAAGCGCTGTTGTTCATCCACCACGGCCAGGCCCAGGCGGGGGATGGTTACCTCTTCCTGAATGAGGGCGTGGGTGCCCACTACAATATCCACTGCTCCCCGCCCCAGACGCCCTTGCACCTCCTCCTTCTCCCGGGGGCGCATACTCCCGATGAGCAGCCCTACCACAATGGGGGACGGATGAAAAGGCAGGTACAGCCCCAGGAGAAACTCTTCATCCAGAGGGTGGGCCAATTCCCCCAGAAGACGGCGAATGGTCAGGAAGTGTTGTTCCGCCAGCACCTCCGTGGGGGCCATCAGGGCGGACTGCCAGCCCGCCACGGCGGTCATCAGCATGGCTGTCAGGGCGACCACCGTTTTCCCGCTCCCCACCTCGCCCTGCAAAAGGCGGGCCATAGGCCTTGGGTGAGCCATATCGTTGAGGATCTCCGCAAGTGCCCGCTCCTGGCCGCGGGTCAGGCGGAAGGGCAGGGACTGTAAGAAGGCCTGGAGCACCTGGGGTTGTGTTCCAATAGGGGGGGCGGGGGCCTCTTGCCAGGCATGACGGCGTTGGAGGAGAAGGAGTTGGGCCAGGAGGAACTCGTTGAAAGCGAGGCGGCGGCGCGCCGCTTCCCGTTGGGCAGGGCTGGAGGGGTAGTGGTAGCCCCAGAGGGCGTAGCGCAAGCCGAGCACCCCCACCCGCTCCACTACCTCCGGGGGAAGCCAGTCCGGCACACGGGGGAGCCAGGCCTCCAAAGCGTTGCGCACCACCCGCCGCACCGTTTTGGGGGAGAGGTTCTCCGCGGGGCGTCCCACCTTTTTGCCGATGCCCTGGGCGCGCCGCACCGAGGGATACACCGGCACCAGCGCCCCCGGGCGGAAAAGGGGAGCGTCATCCTCTACCACTTCAAAGGACTGGGCCTCCAGGGTGCGTCGTCCGGCGAACTCCTCCAAGTATCCCGTGACGAACACCCTTTGCCCGGCCTGGAGCACTCGGGCGACGTACTCCTGATTAAACCAGAGGATGCGCAGGTTGCCCGTCTCGTCTCCCAGCACCCCTTCGGTGGAGGGGAGAATACGCCCCTCCCGGCTGGTGATGGTAACCGGGCGCACTTCCCAAAGGGTGCCTACTATTCCCACCTCTTGTCCGGCCGTGTGCTCCGGCACCAGGTCGGCGATGGCGAATACAGGTATGTGCTTGCGGGGGAAAAAGTGCAACAGGTCGCGGACGGAGGAGAGCCCCGCCTGCTCCAAACTGGCAGCGATGACAGGCCCTACCCCCGCCACTACCCGCACCGGGGAGGTGAGGGAGAGGTCTTTGGGCATCGGGCGCTCCTGCCCCAGGAAGGGCGGCCAGGAATCGGAGGAGGGCGTCATACGGGCTGGGGGGGAAGGGGCGGCCAAGGATGGAGACAGGGATGCAGGGGTGTGTGGGGGGGTATCCTGGGGGAAGGGGCCCCATCCCATGCCCTCCCATACCCGTTGGGCTAGGGCGCGCCGCTCCGGGGGGGCCAGGGCGCGGTAGGGACGGGCGAACAGGCCCAGCCTGTCCAGGCGCTGGAGCACCGCTGCCTCATCTCCCTGCGCCTCCCGACGCCAGGAGTCCAGGAAGCGGTCTAGGCCCCCCGCCACGGCGCGGTCGGCGAAGCCCTGGCGAGCCTCCAGGGTCAAGATACCACGCAGGGCGTCCAGACGGGATGGGGCAGCGCGCCGCACGGGATGCCTCCATCCCCATGGTAGCGGGGGGCGGTTTACCCCGCCCGCTCCAAGGCCACCCCCAACGCCCCCGGCCCCAGGTAGGTGCCCAGCACGGCCCCGAACCGCCCCATCAGGATGCCCTGGGGGGGTGCAAGGGGCTTCAGGCGCTCGGCCAGGTCCTGGGCCTCGTCGGGCGTGGTGCTGTGCACCACCGCCAGTTGGGCCAAGGGGGCATACTGGCGGGTGATCTCTACCACCCGCTCAATGGCGCGCCGACGGGTGCGCACGCGCTCCAAGGGGTGGGCTTCCCCATCCTTGAGGGTCAGGATGGGCTTCACCTGGAGCACCGACCCCAGAAAAGCCGCCGCCTTGCCGATGCGTCCCCCCTTTTCCAGGTATTCCAGGGTGTCCAACACTCCAAAAAGGTGGCACCGGGAGGCCGTCTGGCGCGCCAGCTGGGCCGCTTGGGGAAGGGAGGCCCCCGCCTGCACCGCACGGGCAGCCGCCAGCACCACCAACCCCAGGGCCAGGGAGACCTGCAAGGTGTCCACCACCTCAATGGGACAGCGATCCTTGATCTCCTGGGCCGCCTGCATCGCCGAGTTGTAGGTGCCGCTGATTTTGGAGGAGATGTGAAGCGACAGGATGCCCGCGGGGTTG
Source organism: Dehalococcoidia bacterium (assembly GCA_025060295.1). NCBI lineage: Bacteria > Bacillati > Chloroflexota > Dehalococcoidia > Dehalococcoidia bacterium. Next base: position 15,152 of record JANXCH010000008.1, read on the forward strand.
GCGTGGCGGGTGTAGACCTCCATGAAGGTGCCGATGGAGGGTTGGGTCGTTTTAGGGAGTTGGCGCTCCCGTTGGAGGCGAGTGTAGAAGGCGTCGGGGGTGATGGTTACCCCATCCAGGAAGGTCTCGGTGCCGAAGTGCACATTCAGGGGCACCACCACGATGCCCAAGGACTGGGCTACCTCGGGGGGAAGGTCTGCGGTGCTGTCGGTGATGACTTGCACGGGCATGGGTCTACTCCGCCGAAAGGATGATGGGATAGAAGGGTTGCCCCCCGTGCACGACCTCCACCTGGAGGCCGGGGAAGCGCCGACGCAGGGCCTGGGCCAGGGCGTCGGCCGAGGCCTGGGTCTCCTGGTGCCCCCAATAAAGGGTGACCAGCCCTTGCGCCAGGGGCTGGGCCGCCTCCACGATACGGCACACCGTCTCCGTCAAGTCCTGGCCAGCCACCACCACGGTGCCGTCCAGGAAGCCCATCAGTTCCCCCTCCTTGACCTCCTGTCCGTTGACCCGGGTGGTGCGGGTGGAGGCCACCACCTCCCCGGTGTGTACCTCTTTGATGGCCTGCTCCATGCGGGCCAAGTTGGTGTGCACATCCTCCTCGGGGTTGAAGGAGAGGAGGGCGGCGATGCCCTGGGGGATGGTGCGGGTGGGGAGCAGGTGCACCGGCTTGGAGGCCATCCCCACCGCCTGCCGGCCCGAGACGATGATGTTGGGGTTGTTGGGGAGGAGGATAACCTCCCGGGCGGGGAGGGCTTCTATGGCCTCCAGCAGGTCCTGCACGCTGGGGTTCATGGTCTGCCCTCCCCGCACCACCCACGCCCCCAGGCCCTGGAGGAGTTCCTCAATCCCTGCGCCCCATCCCACGGCCACGACGCCGACGGCTGTGGGCTCCCGCTGGCGCTGGGCATGGGAGAACTCCTCCCGCATGCGGTCCATATCCTCAATGCGCACTGCGTCCACCTGGCCGTAGCGCAGGGCGAAGGTGAGCACCTCCTGGGGGGTAAAGGTATGCAGGTGCACCCGCACCAGGGTGGGCTCCCCCAGCACAACGGTGGACTGGGCCATGGGGGCGAGGGCAGAGCGAATGGCGTCGGCGTCCAGGCCTTCCCCTTTGATGATGAACTGGGTACAGAACCCGTAGCGCTCTGTGGCGATGCGCTGGAGGAACACGGCACTTACCTTGCCCCTGGGGGGTGTGACTAAGGTGGGGATGCGCTCCAGCGGCTCCCCCTGGAGGGCGTAAAGCATCCCCTCTAGGATGAGGACGAAGCCCTGTCCCCCTGCGTCCACGACGCCCGCCTCGGCCAAAACGGGCAATAGATTGGGGGTGCGGGCCAAGGCGTCTTTGGCCGCCGCCACGCCACCCGTCAAAGCCACGCCCACATCCCGCTTCTGGTGGGCCTCTACGGCCTCGGCCGTGGCCCGCATGACGGTAAGGATGGTCCCCTCGGTGGGGCGTGCCACGGCCCGGTAGGCCGCCTCGGTGCCCTGGCGGAAGGCCTGGGCCAGGGCTGGCGCATCGGCGGTGGCTTTGTCTCGCAGGGCGGCGGCCATGCCCCTCAGGAACTGGGAGAGGATGACCCCCGCATTGCCCCGTGCCCCCAGCAGGGCCCCCCGGGACGCCGCCTCCGCCACCCGGCCGATGTGGGGGTCGTCGCTGGGGGCCGACTGCAGGGTCGCCTGCATGGTCAGGAGCATATTGATGCCCGTATCCCCATCGGGGACGGGGTAGACATTCAGGGCGTTGACGGCTTCATAGTGGCGCTCCAGGGCGGCGTAGCCCCCCTGCAAGGCGGTGCGCAAGGCACATCCGTCCACAACACGGATTCGAGGCGTGCGTGGGGTGGATTTCGGCTTGCGAGCGGATGTGCGCACCTGGGGGCGACGTCCCTTGACCACACGCCCCTCCTTGCCGGCAGACGGACTGTGGCATAATCTATTAGTAGCATATAGTACCCCATTCACCCCACGATGTAAAGGGAGCGAGAGGACATGGCGCGATGTGCCCTGTGCGGCAAAGTTGGTCGCTTCGGGCGCAATGTGAGCCATTCCAATCGGCGCACGCCCGCCCGTTGGCTGCCCAATATCCAGCGCGCCACGCTTCTGGTGAACGGCGTGCGTCGCCAGGTGGCGGTGTGCACCCGATGCCTGCGCACCCAATATAAGCAGGCCCACGCCTAAAGGGCAGGCACCCCCCTTTACTTTTTCCCCTTGGCCCCCCTATGATAGGGGGTGGCTGGGACAGCACGGCGTGCCTCAGTCTTTCTTTTTCCCCTCCCAACGGCGTTAGGGACGACTGGGGGTCAGGATGGCGCAGAGGCCCGTTTACCTCACCGAGGAAGGTGTCAAAAAGTACCAGGAGGAGTTGGAGTTCTTGCGCACCGTGCGGCGGCGCGAGGTGGCCGAAGCCCTCAAACGCGCCGCCGAGGTGGGCGGGACGGTGGATAACGCCGAATACGAGGCAGCCAAGAGGGAGCAGGCCCGTGTGGAAGGGCGAATTTTGGAACTGGAGAACCTGCTGAAGACGGCTCTGCTCATCGCCCCTGGGCGGGCCGAGGGGGTGGTGGGTATGGGCTCCGTTGTGGTGGTGGAGGACCAGCAGGGCCGACGCTTCACCTACCAAATCGTCGGGAGCGCCGAGGCCGAGCCGGCCAAAGGGAAGATCTCCAACGAGTCCCCCATTGGGCGCGCTTTGTTGGGCAAGCGCCCCGGCGAGGTGGCCCAGGCCCATACCCCCGGGGGTGTGGTCACCCTCAAGGTTGTGGAAGTCCGCTAACCCCAAGGAGACCGTCCCGTGCCCCAGCGCAGTGAAGACCTTTTCCAGGCCCGCCTTGCCAAACTCCAGCATTTGCGCGCCCAGGGTATAGACCCCTACCCCCCACGTTTTCGGCGCACCCACACGGCCCAGCAGGCTATCTCCTTTTTCCTGCAGGAGGAGGCGGCACACGGGGCGGGGAAACAGACCGCCCCCGTGCGTGTGGCAGGACGCATCACCGCCCTCCGGGGTATGGGGAAGGCCACATTTGTGGACTTGCGGGATGGGACGGGACGCCTCCAGGTGCTTCTGCGCCAGGATGCGTTAGGCACCGCCTACACCCTGCTCAAGGACATGGATTTGGGGGATTTCGTGGGAGCCGAAGGCCCCCTGTTCCGCACCCGCACGGGGGAAATTACCCTGGAGGCACGGCAGCTGACCATCCTCTGTAAAGCGCTCCGGCCCCCGCCCGCCAAGTGGCACGGCTTGAAGGATGTGGAGGTGCGCTATCGCCAGCGCTACTTGGACTGGCTGGCCAACGAGCCCTCCCGCCAGATGCTGGTGTTGCGCCACCGCGTCGTCCAAGCCATCCGCCGTTTCCTGGACCAGAGGGGCTTCGTGGAGGTGGAGACACCTATCCTTCTCCCTGTGGCGGCGGGAGCCTTTGCTCGGCCCTTTGTGACGTACCATAACGCTTTAGACCGGCGCCTCTACCTGCGCATCGCCACTGAACTGCACCTGAAGCGGTGCATCATCGGGGGTTTGGACAAGGTCTACGAAATCGGGCGGGTGTTCCGCAACGAGGGGATAGACATCCGCCACAACCCCGAGTTCACCACCCTGGAGAGTTACGAGGCCTACGCCGATTACAACGATGTGATGCGCATGGTGGAGGAGATGATCTCTACGGTGGCCCAGGATGTCTTGGGCACTATGCGTGTCCCGTGGGGGGATCAGCAGATAGATTTCGCACCCCCGTGGCGTCGCCTCTCGTTGCGGGAGGTGGTGCGGGAGCGCACGGGCATTGACCTGGATACGGCCACCGACCCCCACAGCCTGGGGGCAGAGATGCGTCGCATCGGCCTCACGGTGGATCCCCGCGCCTCCTGGGGCAAACTGGTGGACAAACTCCTGGGCGAGATGGTGGAACCCCACTTGATCCAGCCCACCTTCCTGGTGGACTATCCGGTGGAGATGTCCCCCCTGGCCAAGCGCAAACCCGATAATCCCCGGTATGTGGAGCGCTTTGAGGCCTTCGCCGGGGGAATGGAGATCGCCAACGCCTTCACCGAACTGAACGACCCTATAGACCAGCGCCAGCGGTTCCAGGAGCAGGAGGCTTTGCGCCAGCAGTTCGGCGACGAGGAGTTTGACCGCCTGGACGAGGACTTCCTCCTGGCTATGGAGTACGGGATGCCTCCCACGGGTGGATTGGGGGTGGGCATTGACCGATTGGTCATGCTGTTTGCCAATACCCCCTCCATTCGGGAGGTCATCGCCTTTCCCCACCTGTCCTGGTCGCAGGAGGAGCTGTTCCGCGAGGTGGACAGGCGGTTGCACAGTGTGGCGGAGCGGCTGGGGATGAACGGGCAAGCCCTGACGGTAGAGGGGTTGGTGCAGGCGCTGGTGGGGGAGCTCTCGGAGGATGTGCGCTCCCGCCTGACGGACGCAGAACTGCGCAAGCGGGCGGAGGCGTTCCTGGCCCGGCGGGGCACACCCTAACCCGTCATTCTGGGACGGGCGTGGGGTGTATCTGGCCCCCTCCTCTTCTTAGGTCTGCCTTCTAGGCGTAGGGGCCGAGGTGCATCCCACCCAACACGTGCAGGTGGGCGTGCTCTTGGCTCTGCATGGCATCCCAGCCCACGTTGGAGAGCATCCGATATCCCCCGGGGCAATAGATACGCCCCATCTCCACGGCCACGCGCCCCACTTGGGCGATGACGCCGTTGCTCCACATCTCCTCTTGGGTCATGTGCTGTTTGGGCACCACCAGGAGCATCACGGGCGTCCAGCGCAGGATGTTGTCGAAGACGATGACCTGGTCGTCCTCGTAGCGGATGGTGGCGGGCTCTTTGCGGGCGATGATGTCGCAGAACACACAGCGGCGGGTGCTCATGGCTCCTTTCCCTTGCGCCGGGTGGCGTCTCGGGAGCGGTCACGGTAGTCGGGGGCGTCCAGGCGAATGTGGGTGACCAACCGTTCATCCTTCAAACGGCTGGAGATGGCGTTCCACAACCTTTCGCGGAGGCGTTGCTCCTGCTGCTCCTGCGTCCAGAGGATAGTGATGACGGTGGGCAGGTGGTGCTCGTGGCGATAGGCGAGAAGTTGATACAGTTTCTCCTCGGCCCAGGGGGTCATGGCCTGGGCGCCGAAGTCATCCAGGATGAGCAGAGGGAGAGTCTTGAAAGCCTCAAAGCGCCGGTCGTAGCGGTAGGGGTGGTCGGGGGCGAACGACGCCCGCAGGTGGTCTAACAGGTCGGGGGTCTTGATGATGCGGGCAGGCCATCCCTTGCGCCGACACTCCTGGTAGATGGCCACGGCCAAGTGGGTCTTCCCTGAACCGCAGGGTCCGCTGAGCACCAGCCATCCGCTGGGCTTATCGGCAAAGGCCACCGCCGCCCGATAGGCCGCCTGGGTAGAGGGACTGCGCTGGGCGTGAAAGGTGGCGAAGGTCATCCCCTCCCACTCGGCGGGGAGGGGTTCCCCTGTTTCCCGATGCCAGTCGCCGTGGGCCAGGCGCAGGACACGGCACTTGCCGGGCGTGGTGAGGCGGGTGCGAAGGCGGTCGTCTACGTGGTCTAGGGGGGTGGCCAGCACCACCACTGTGGGGAGGTCCTCCCGCCAGCGGGCGTTGAACACCTGGAACAGCTTCTCCTCGGCCCAGGGGGTGGTGGAGTGGGCACCTAAATCGTCCAGGGCGAGCAGAGGCACCGTGCACACCTGCTCATACAGGGCGTCGTAGGACGCCTCGCTCCACGGGGCGAAGGAGGAGCGCAGACGATCCAACAGGTCGGGCGTGGAGATATAGAGGGCGACGCGCCCCTGCTCAAGACAGTGGTTGACAATGGCCGCTGCCAGATGGGTCTTGCCGGAGCCGGAGGGGCCCAGGAGCACCAACCAACCCTGGGGGTGTTGGGCGAAGGCTTGGGCAGCCTCCAGGGCTTGGGCGAACAGGCGCTGGTCGGGGGGGTAGGGGCTTACCCCTGTGGGGTTGAGGGAGGCGAAGGTGCACCGACGCAGGGCCCCCAGACCGCTCAGGCGCGCCAAACGCGCCGTCTGCTCCTCCTGGGCACTGCGCCCTTGACACGACGGGCAGGGGATAACCCGCCCGAAGTCAGGATGGCCGAAGGGCGCCGGGGTCTTGACCCACCCTATGCCCGTGCACAGGGGGCACCCGTTGGCCCCTTCAGCGGCGGTAGAGGGGTCCGTAGCCCTTCCGCCCTCGGAGGAGGTCGGCGGCGCGATCCGTTTGAGGAGATCTCCCAGGTGCTCCATGCTCTCCCTTGCCTTCCCGTGCCCATCGCCGCAGGATGGCCTCTACATACCCCCAGGAACGGCGATTGTGGCGCACCGCCTCCTGGATGGCCTCAGCTATCCACTGGGGAGGGTAGGTGGCCTCGGCGTCTTTGAGCATATCGGCCACCAAAGGGGTCAGCACCCCGATGTTCTCCTCGTAGAGCCGATAGATGTTGGAGGGGGGAGGAGGCTCCAGAGGCGGGGGGGTGGAAGAGGCCACGTCCCCTTGCCCTGCCGCCAGGCGCTGGGCCGCCGCCCGCCCCTGGGGGGTGTTCAAAAGGAACAGGCGCTCCCGCCTGCCGTCCTTTTCCACCTCCACTACTGTCAACACTCCCCGGCGGACGCATGCCTGCAAAGCACGTTCCAGGGCTTGTGCGTCTCCCCCCAGGGCGCGGGCAAGGGGCAAGTCCCCTGCCAGTTCCGTCAGGCTCACTGCGCGTGTGGGTCCCCGCTTCAGGTGCAAGAGGTGCACAACGCGCAGGAGGGTCTTCAGTTCTGCCAGGTCGTCTATCTCCTCCAGAAGGGGGCCGAAGAGGGGGCTCGGCACAGGGGTATAGGTGCACCGAGCCGGGAAGCCGTCAAAGGGCATGCGTGCCCTCCGCAGGGGGAGTGGGTGGCTCCTCAAAGCGGGCGTAGCGGTCGTTGAAGTACAGGTGCACCGAGCCAATGGGGCCGTGCCGATGCTTGGCCACGATCACCTCGCCGATGTTCTTGGGATAAGGCACCCCCGGATGACGGCGTTCCCATTCCTCTTTGGTGATGTAAAGGTCTTCCCGGTAGATAAACAGCACCACATCGGCATCCTGCTCGATGCTCCCCGACTCCCGCAGGTCCGACAGTTGGGGGCGATGGGACGGGCGGACCTCTACGGCGCGGCTCAGTTGGGAGACGGCGATGACAGGGATGTTCAGGTCTCGGGCCAGGGCCTTCAGGGAACGGGAGATTTCGCTAATCTCCTGCACCCGGTTCTCGGCGCGCCCGTTGCCCGCCTGGGCCAACTGGAGGTAGTCCACGATGGCCAGGTCTAGGCCCCGCTCCAGCTGCAGGCGTTTGGCCTTGGCCCAGATGGCCCGCACCGTGGGTTGGGGGGTATCGTCGATGTAAATGGGCAGGTCCGAAAGGCGCCCGATAGCGTCCAGCAGACGGCGCTCCTCCGCCTCGGTATAAAGGCGCAGGCGCAGGCGATGGCCATCCACGCCCGCCTCGGCGGCCAGCAGGCGCAGGGCAACCTGGTCGGCGCTCATCTCCAGGCTGAAGATGGCCACAGTGGCCCCCAGGTGCTTGGCGTTGTGGAGGGCGATGTTCAGGGCCAGGGCCGACTTGCCCAAACTGGGACGCGCCGCCAAGATGATGAGGTCGGAGCGTTGCAGGCCCCCCAGGATGTGGTCTAGGCCGCTGAAGCCTGTGGCCAAAGGCCCCGCTCCCCTTTCTGAAGGACGGGGGACAGCGACGGCGGTGCTCTCCTCCAGGAAGCGGTCCAGCAACTGGCGCAGGTGCAGCAGCCCCCGCAGGGGACGCCCCGTGCGGATGCGGAAGATGAGGTCTTCGGCGCGGGAGAGGGCAGTATCGGTATCGGGGGGGGCCTCATAGCCCAGGCTGGCGATGTCGAGGCCTGCCTTGATGAGAGCGCGATAGGTGGACAGGCGGGACACAATGCGGGCGTAGTGCTCGGCGTGCACCGAGGTGGGGGTGCTGGCGATGATTGTAGCCAGGTAGCCATTGCCCCCGATGTCCTCCAACTTGCCCATGCGGGCCAGTTCGTGGGCCACCGTCACCTGGTTGACGGCCTCCCCCCGCTGGGAGAGGGCCAGGCAGGCCTCGTAGACGGCGCGGGGTTTTCCCCCGTAGAAGTCTTCCGGGCGCAGGAGGGGAGCGACCTTCAGCAGGGTGTCGGGGTCTATGAGGATGCTTCCGATAACCGCTTCCTCAGCTTGGAGGTCATGCGGGGGCAGTTTCTCCGTGAACATTGTCCGCCTTCTCCGCCGTGGGGGCGGGCGTGGGGGTGGTTGGGGAAGCCGGCGCCTCGGGCGCCGATGCCCGCCCCTCCTCTTCCACCACCACCGTTACCGTGGGGGTGATGCCGTAGTAGAGGTTGACGCTGACCTGATACTGCCCCAGCGCCTTGATGGGCTGGGGAAGGGCGATGAGCCGACGCTCCACCGTTTGACCGATGGCTCGGGACAGGGCGTCCGCGATGGCGGCGGCCGACACTGAGCCGTAGAGTTTGCCCCCTTCGGCAGCCCGCGCTTTGATGGTGAGCACCTGCCCCTGGATGCGCTGGGCCAACGCCTGCATCTCCTGGGCCAGGCGCTGGCGGCGCTCCTCGCCCACCTTCTTGATTTTTTCTAGACGCCGCATGTTGTCGGGCGTGGCGGGCACAGCCAAGGCTTGGGGGAACAGGTAGTTGCGGGCGTAGCCCCCCGCCACCTCCCGCACCTCGCCGGCACGGTAGCGCGGGGGCACATCTTGGACGAAGATGACACGAATGCGCACGGGAGCCTCTCCACTAACCTCTCTGCCCTGTATTATACCCTACGCCTGGGGGATCGGGGTTCCACCCCTGTGGGCTTGCAGGTTGCCGATCCGCTTGCCCATGTCCCTGGGCCTTGACTATAATGGCCGTACTGCGAAGGGAGGTGCGCCGTGCGCCCCTTTGACTACAAGGCCCCCAAACGCCTGCAAGAGGCCTATGCCATTTTATCCCAGGCCAACGGTGGGCCCGTGCGTCCCCTGGCCGGGGGCACCGACCTTATTGACCAACTGCGGGTCGGGCGCAAGCAGGCGGCGATCGTCATGGATGTGAAGCACATCCCTGAACTGCAACGCCTGGAGTATGATCCCCGCAAAGGTCTGCTCATCGGTGCCGCCGTGCCCTGCTACCGGGTCTATGAGAACCCCGCAGTGTCCCAGCACTACCCAGCCATCCGTGAAGGGGCCATGCTCATCGGCTCTTGGCAGATTCAGCATCGGGCCTCTCTGGGAGGCAACATTTGCAACGCCGCCCCCTCCGCCGACACCGTTCCGCCCCTGCTGGTCTACGAGGCCGTCGCCCTTATCGGCGGCCCCCGGGGGGAGCGCCAGGTGCCCCTGGAGCGCTTCTTCACAGGCCCGGGGCAGACCGTTCTGGGCCCGGATGAAATCCTCCTCGGCATCCAGGTGCCTCCTGCGCCCCCGCGCAGTCGTAGCCGTTACCAGCGCTTTATTCCCCGGGAGGAGATGGATATCGCCGTGGCGGGGGCGGCCAGTCTGGTGGCCGTGGACGAGCAGGGCGTGATCCGTCGGGCACGCATCGCATTGGCTGCTGTGGCTCCCACCCCTGTGCGGGCGCACGAGGCCGAGGCTCTGCTAGAGGGTCAGCGCCCCACGCGGACCCTCCTGGAGCAGGCCGGCGAGAAGGCGGTGCTGGCCACCAAGCCCATTACCGATGTGCGCGGAAGCATCGGCTACCGTAAGGAACTGGTGAAGGTGTTGACTCGGCGCACCCTGGTCCAAGCCCTAGCCGACCTGGGCATTCATCTGGATTAGGAGAGGAGCAATGACGACTTACCCCTTGCATAAGCTGGGCCTGCGCATCCCCATTCATTGCCGTGTCAATGGGGAGCCTCAAGTGCTCCTGGTCAAGCCTTGGCAGACCCTGTTGGAGGCCCTGCGGGATGAACTGGGCCTCACGGGAACGAAGGAGGGGTGTGGCAACGGCAACTGCGGGTGTTGCACCGTGCTCATGAACGGGAAGACGGTTACTTCCTGTCTGGTGTTGGCCCCCGAGGCGGAAGGGGCGGATATTGTAACGGTGGAGGGGCTGGCCCAGGGCAACCGCTTGGATCCTCTGCAAAAGGCCTTTATGGAATACGGGGCGTTGCAATGCGGGTTCTGCACCCCGGGGTTCCTGATGTCGGCCAAGTACCTCCTGCAGAAAATCCCTAACCCCACCGAGCACGATGTGCGCCTGGGCATTGCAGGTAACCTCTGTCGGTGCACGGGGTATGATAAAATCGTGCGGGCTATCCTGGCTGTGGCCCGCGGGGAGGTCAAAGCATGACGACCACCTATCGCTACATTGGTAAGCCCGTCCCCAAAGCCGACGCCCTGGAGCGCGTCACCGGCACTGCCCGCTACGGGGCCGACCTGAAACTGCCGGGGATGCTCTATGGCAAGGTGCTCCGCAGCCCCCATCCGCACGCCATCATTCGCCGCATTGACGCCTCCCGGGCCCTGGCCCTGGAGGGGGTGAAGGCGGTGGTAACCTCTGCCGACCTGCCCCCCCTGGAAGATGCCCGCGCTGCTTTCGGTGGGGAGCTGATGATTGACTTGGACCACCTGCGCCGCCTCACCATCGCCCACGACAAGGCCCTCTTTGAAGGCCACGCCATCGCTGCTGTGGCTGCCACTGCCCCCGAAATCGCCGAGGCGGCCCTGGAACTCATCCAGGTGGACTATGAGGTTTTGCCCGTAGTGGACACCGCCCTGGACGCCATGAAGCCTGACGCCCCCCTTTTGCATCCCAACTTGTATACCCGCACCCTGGGGGAGAAGCCCACCAAGCCGTCCAACATCGCCACCATCGTGGAGACGGGCTTCGGCGACCTGGAGAAGGCCTGGGCCGAGGCGGATGTGGTGGTGGAGCAGTCCTTTGAGACCCAGATGGTGCACCAGGGCTACCTGGAGCCCCAGGCGTGCGTCGCCTGGGTGGACGCCAACGGCAAGATCAATGTATGGACGACCACGCAGGGCACCTTCAACGCCCAACGGATGCTCTCCGCCCTGCTCAAGGTGCCTCTGCACCAGATCAATGTGATTCCTGCGGAGATCGGCGGAGGGTTTGGGGGGAAGATCTATGTCATCTTGGAGCCTCTGGCAATCCTGTTGAGTCGGAAGGCTGGCCGCCCCGTCAAGATGGTCATGGACCGGGCCGAAGTGTTCCGTGCCACCGGCCCCGGCTCGCCCGCCTATATCACCGTGAAGGCGGGGGCCAAAAAAGACGGGCGGCTCACAGGCCTCTACGGGAAGATCATTATGGATGCGGGGGCTTTCCCGGGTGCCCCTATTCAAGGGGCGACCTGGTGCATTTTCGCCCCCTATAAAGCCCCCGCCATGAAGGTAGAGGCCTACGATGTAGTTACCAACAAGCCGCGCGTGCAGGCCTACCGCGCCCCGGGGGGCACCGTGGTGGCCTTCGCCGCCGAGTCCGTCCTGGATATGCTGGCCGAGCGCCTGGGGATGGATCCCGTAGAGTTTCGCCTGCGCAATGTCGCCGAGGAGGGCGACCAGAATGTCACGGGACAGAAGTATGGGCGCATCGGGGCGAAGGCCGTCCTCGAGGCGGTGCAAAACCACCCCCACTGGAATACCCCCCTGCAGGGCAAGAACCGAGGGCGCGGTATGGCTATGGGGGCATGGATGGGGGCCATCCTCACCTCCTCCTCCCAGGTCATCGTGAATGTGGACGGCACGGTGAACATCGTTACGGGGCAGGTGGACCTCACCGGCACCCGCACCACCATGATGCAAATGGTGGCGGATATGCTCCAAATCCCCCTGGAGCAAGTGTCCATCCGCGTGGCGGATACCGACTCCGCCCCCTATACGGACCTGAGCGCGGGGAGCCGGTCGACCTTTACGCAAAGTGCGGCCCTGGCGCGTGCTTGCCAGAGCGTTATCGCCCAGATGAAGGCCCAGGCGGCGGAGGCTTTGAGTAAGCCCGACCGGCGCTTCACCGCCCAGGACATAGAGTACGCCGAGGGCAAGTTCTGGGTGCGAAGCGACCCCGAACTGGCCATGCCCTGGCGGCAGGTGGCGTCCCTCACCCGCACTCGGGGCACAGGCCCCATCGTGGGCACGGGCACTGTGACCCGCCTCCAGCCGGCTAACGAGTTCGCCGCCCAGGTGTGCGATGTGGAGGTAGATCCCGAGACGGGTAAGGTGAAGATCTTGCGCTTTACGGCCTTCCAGGATGCGGGCAAGGCCATCAATCCCGTTCAGGTGGAGGGGCAGATGCAGGGAGGGGCCGTCCAGGGCATTGGGTGGGGGCTGTTTGAGTACTACGCTTGGGATAAGGGCAAACTGCGCAACCCCACTCTCCTGGACTACCGGGAGCCGACGGCCCTAGACGTCCCCATGATTGACACCTGCATCGTAGAGGTGCCTGCCCCCGATGGGCCTTTGGGGGTGCGGGGCGTGGGAGAGCCCCCCATTGTGCCGGGGCCGGCGGCCCTGGCCAACGCCATCTACCGTGCCGTGGGGGTGCGCATGACCAAACTCCCCATGACCCCCGAGGCGGTGTTCTGGGCCATCCAGGAGAAGAAGCGGGCGCACCACCCCCAGCCCATCGCCGCCAACGGCGGCTCCGGGTAAGTAGGCGTTTGTGCCCCTGCGCAGGGGTATCTCCCTTACGGGGGCGGGATGACGCAAGCGCACCCATACCCGCTCGTCCTGCGGGGCGAGCGCACAGAGCCATTGAGCCGGTGGCTCTGGCTGGTGAAGTGGGTATTGGTTGTCCCACATATCGTAGTGTTGTTTGTCCTCTTCCTGGGGGGTGTGGTGGTGTGGGTGGTGGCCCTGGTGGCCATCCTCCTCACCGGGCGGTACCCCCGCCCCCTCTTTGACTACATGGTGGGCATCTTGCGTTGGGCATGGAGGGTGGGCTTCTATAGTTACCAGGCCTTGGGCACCGACCGCTATCCCCCCTTTACGCTGTCCCCGCGGGATGACTACCCCGCCGACCTGGGGGTCGTCTACCCGGAGCGCCTGAGCCGTGGGCTTGTGCTGGTGAAGTGGTGGCTCTTGGCCTTTCCCCATTACCTCATCTTGGAGATTTTTCAAGGGGGGACGGGCTATTGCTATGGAGGATTGCACTTGCCCCTGGTTCTTTTTGCGGCCATCGCCCTCCTGTTCACTGGCCGCTACCCGTTGGGCCTGTGGGAGTTTATCATGGGCATCAACCACTGGGCCTATCGGGTAGCGGGGTATGTACTCCTTCTGACTGACCGTTATCCTCCGTTTCGCCTGGGCAAGTAAGGGACGAAAGGAGCAAGATGCGCATCGCCGTGGTAGGTGCCGGAGCCATCGGGAGCTACCTGGGGGGCATGCTCGCCCGTGCAGGGTATGATGTTACCCTCGTGGACCAGTGGCCCGAGCATGTGGACGCCATGAAGCGCAACGGTCTGCGCATCACCACCCCAAACGCCCAGTATCAGGTCAAGGTAAAGGCCATTCATATTCACGAGCTGCAGAAGCAGGAGCCGTTTGATGTGGCTGTTCTTGCGGTCAAGTCCTATGACACCGCCTGGGCGTGCACCCTTATAGGGCCTTACCTGAAGCCGGAGGGGTATGTGGCCTCTGCCCAAAACAGCATCAACGAGGAGCGTATCGCCCACGTGGTGGGGTGGGGGCGCACGGTGGGCATCGTGGTTACAGTGGGGGCTGGCATGTATGAGCCGGGGCATGTCCAGCGCACCGATGATCCCGACCGTATCGGCTACAAGGTGGGGGAGGTGCATGGGCGCATTACCCCCCGCATCCAACGCCTGGCGGAGATGCTGTCGGTGGCAGCGAAGACGGCCATTACCACCAACCTGTGGGGCGAGCGCTGGGCCAAACTGGCCATCAACTGTATGGCGAACCCCATTGCCGGCATCACGGGTTTGGGGTCTGCCGCTGCGCGTCAGCACCCCGATACCCGACGCATCGCCATCCGTATCGCCGCTGAGGTGGTGCAGGTAGGGGAGGCCCTAGGCTATCACATTGAGCCTATCGGGAGCATCCCTCCCCAGGCGATGAAAGATGCCGCTCAAGGCAAGGGCCTGGAGGAGGTGGAACTGCGTCTTATGGAGGACGCCCAGCGCTCGCGGGAGGGCCGCCCCTCTTTGCTCCAGGACATTCTGAAGGGGCGCAAGACAGAGATTGATGACCTCAACGGGATGGTGGTGCGCTTGGGCCAACAGGTGGGGGTGCCCACGCCTTTCAACAGCGCCATCGTGCCCCTTGTGAAAGAGGTGGAGGCGGGCAGGCGCAAGCCCTCCCTGGAGAACATCGCCCCCCTCAAGGCGATGCTCTCCTGACACCCCTTAGGGCGTCTCCTCCAAGGCGGGAGTAAACACTTTGTCGGGGTGCCAGCGCCCCTTACTGCTGTCGTAGCGGGCCAGGGCCAAGAACTGCCCATCCAGGGTATACAGCCGACACATCTCGCCGTGCTGGGCCAGCAGAAGGCCCCGTCGCCCCAGGACGATGTCCTGCCCCTGAGCCACCATGCGGGCAGTGGCCGGCCCCAGGATGGCCGCCTTCAAATGGCGCACCAGGAAATCGGGGGGATACAGCAGGGCCTTCCACGTGCCATCGGCCACCGCTTGGGCGAAGGTGTCCAGGCTCACCGCCTCCTCCACCCGGAAGGGGCCCGCCTGCAGGCGCTCCAACGCCTGCAAGGCACCGCCGCATCCCAAGGCCTGGCCGATATCGTGGGCCAGGGAGCGGATGTACACTCCCCGACCGCACTCAATCTCTATCGTACAGGTCGGGGGTGTCCACGACAGGAGGGTTAGGCGATACACCCGCACCCGACGGGGCTTCGGGTGCACCTCCTCGCCCCGGCGCGCCTTGTGATAGAGAGGCTCGCCCTCCTGCTTCAGGGCGCTGTAGGCGGGGGGCACTTGGATGATGGTGCCCGTGAAGCGGGCCAGCACCGCCTCCACCTGCTCCCGGGTGATGGGGGAGGGGTCGGAGGTGGCCAGCACTGTGCCCGTAACATCGTAGGTGTCAGTGGTGATGCCCAGGCGGACCACGCCCCTATAGACCTTACGCCCCTCAATCAGAATGTCCATCAGGCGGGACGCTTGCCCAAACAGAATGGGCAACACCCCCGTGGCCAAGGGGTCTAGGGTGCCCCCGTGCCCTAGGGAGCGCTCCCGTGTCAAGCGCTTGACCCGCCGCACGGCGTCCATGGAGGTCATGCCCGAGGGCTTGAGGAGGTTGAGGAAGCCGTGAACGCCCACGGGCTACTCCATCGGCGAGGTCTTGCGCTCGGTGGACAGTTGATGGAGTAGATCCAGCACCCGCCCCGCCTTCTCCAACGAGGTGTCAGGAGTGAAGTGCAGTTCGGGGATGCGGCGCAGGGTGAGGCGGTGGGACAGTTCCCGACGCAAGAAACCCGCCGCCGACGCCAACGCCCGCTGGGTGGACTCCCACTCCTCGGGGGTGCCCAGGACGCTGAAGAACACCCGCGCATGGGCCAAATCCTCCGACACCGCTACCCGGGTGATGGTAACCAGGCCGGCTAAGCGGGGGTCTTTGACTTCCCGCAGGAGGGCGCTAATCTCCTCTTGGAGGAGGTCGTTAAGGCGGTCCAGGCGACGGCCCATAGGGGCCTCCTAGCCGGTGGGGGGCTTGACCCTTTCTTTGCGGAATACCTCCAGGATATCCCCTTCCTGGAAGTCGATGAACCCTTCAATCCCCACCCCGCATTCAAAGCCCTGGGCCACTTCCCGCACATCCTCTTTGACCCGGCGCAGGCTGGTGACCTGGCCTTCATAGACCACCTTCCCGCCCCGCAGGACGCGCACCCCCGCCCCCCGCACCACTTTCCCATCGGTGACCAGGCATCCCGCCACCTTGCCCTTCTTGCCTACTGGGAACACGGCCTTCACCTGGGCGTGGCCCTCCACCACCTCCCGCTCCTCGGGCACTGTCAGGCCCACCAGGGCCCGCCGCACATCCTCCACCAGGTCGTAGATAATGTCGTAGGTGCGAATTTGCACCCCCTCCTTGTCGGCCAGACGGCGCGCCCCGGGCTCCACGCGAGTGGTGAAGCCGATGATAATGGCACGGGAGGCCATAGCCAGCAGCACATCGCTCTCGGTGATGGTGCCCGCCATGCTGTGGATGAGTTTGATCTTGGCCTTTTCCGACTGCACCTTTTCCAGGGCGGTCTTGACGGCCTCCACGCTCCCCTGCACATCGCACTTCAAAATAAGGGGGAGTTCCTTCACCTCGCCGGCTTGGATCTGTCGGGTGAGGTCCTCCAATGTGAGGGGGCGGGCCGAGGCCTTTTGGGCGGCCAGTTGGCGCTGGCGGGCTTCCACAATCTCTTTGGCCGTTTTCTCGTCGGGAACAGCGATGAGGGTGTCGCCCGCTTGGGGCAAAGAGTCCAGCCCCAAAACCTCAACGGGCATGGCGGGCTCGGCCTTGCGGGTGCGTCGGCCCGTATCGGTGAGAAGGGCTTTGACCCGCCCCCAGGTATCGCCCACCACCACATTGTCGCCCACGTGCAGGGTGCCTGTCTGGACTAGGACGGTGGCCACAGGGCCTTTACTCTTATCCACCTTAGCCTCTATGACCACGCCCACGGCGGGGCGATGGGGGTTGGCCTTCAGTTCCCGCATCTCGGCTACCAGCAAGAGGGTCTCCAAGAGGTCGTCGATGCCCTTGCGCATCTTGGCCGAAATGGGCACCATAATAGTATCCCCGCCCCACTCCTCAGGGATGAGGCCCAGTTCGGCCAACTGGCGCTTCACCCGCTCGGGGTCTGCGCCGGGCTTATCTATCTTGTTGATGGCCACCACAATGGGGACGTTGGCCGCACGGGCGTGGTTGAGGGCCTCCACGGTTTGGGGCATGACCCCATCGTCGGCCGCCACCACGAGCACAGCGATGTCAGTTACTTGGGCACCCCGGGCGCGCATCGCGGTGAAAGCCTCGTGGCCGGGGGTGTCCAGGAAGGTTATTTTGTGGCCCTTGTATTCAATCTGGTAGGCGCCAATGTGCTGGGTGATGCCCCCGACCTCTTGGGCGGCCACATTGGTCTGGCGGATGGCGTCCAGAAGGGTGGTCTTTCCGTGGTCCACATGCCCCAAGATAGTGATCACCGGGGGGCGGGGACGCAACAGGGAGGGGTCTTCCCCTTCGGGGGCTAGTTGCTTGAGGATTTGCTCCAGGTTGCGGACGGGCTCTTCTTTTTTGCGTGCCTCAAAGCCGAAGTCGGCAGCCACGATGGCGGCAGTGTCGAAGTCTACCGCCTGGTTGATGGTGGCCATGATGCCGTTGCGCATCAGATGTTTGATGATGTCTATGGGGCTGGCACCCAGCGCCTCGGCCAGTTGGCGCACGGTGATGACGGGGGGTAGTTCCACACTTTTGAGGCGCTGGGGGGGTGCCCCGGGAGGGGCGGGGGACGCCCTGTGGGGTACGGTCATGTTAGGCCTCCTTCGTCTGGACGGGGGTGGGCGTCAGGTGGGTGGTGGCGTAGGCCCGCAGGGCCTCGCGCGCCGGAGGGGGGATAGGCCCCCGTAGGGCGTGCTCGAGGCGCCCCCGCTTGAGGGCGATATCCCAACAGGAAGGGGTAGGGCACAAGTAGGTGCCCCGCCCTGGGCGTTTACGAGTGGGGTCCACAGCCACTTCCCCGTTCGCCAGACGGACGATGCGCACCAGCTCCCCTTTCGGGCGCTTGGCTCCGCACCCGGCGCAGGTGCGCTGGGGAATGGGGCGGGGGCGCACTGGGCTGGTTTTGGCCATACCTTACAGCCCCTCCAGGTCCTCATCCATCTCTTCGGTGAAGCGGATGCGTTTGCCCTTCTTCCCCTTGCGCTCCTTGCCCCGGACCTCCCGTTCCACCTCCCGCTTCGGGAGGACATCTTCGGCGAAACGGATGCCGGACGGCTGTAACGAGATGCGCGCCAGGGACCAGATGTCTTCCTTGGGTTGCTCGGGGGCAACCTCTTCGTGGGCGGGTGTGGGGACAGGGGCGGGCGCCGGCGGTTGGGGCGCCTGGGCAGCGGCAGGCAGAGGCACCTCAGGGGTGGGTAAAGGTGCTTCAGGCACAGCCTCGGGAGGACGGGGCACGGGCGCGGGAGCAGGCGGGGGCGGCGGGGGCGGTGGGGGCGCTTCCGCCAAGGCCGGCTCTGGCGCCTGGGCCTGCTGGGTCTCGTACTCGGTAAGGCTGATGATCTCGATGTGCCACCCCGTCAGACGGGCCGCCAAGCGGGCGTTCTGGCCATCCTTGCCGATGGCCAGGGACAGCTGCTTGTCGGGGACGACCACTGTGGCCCGCTTGGTGCCCTCCCGTGTGAGCACCTTGATCACCTGTGCGGGGCTCAGGGCATTGGCGATGAAAACGGCGGGGTCCCGGTGCCACTGGATAACATCCACCTTTTCGCCCTGCAGCTCCTTCATGATGCTCTGGATGCGGAAGCCCTTGAGGCCCACGCAGGTGCCCACGGGGTCGATGCGCTCCTGCCGTGCCACCACCGCCACCTTGGAGCGCGAGCCCGGTTCCCGGGCAATGGCGCGGATCTCCACTGTCCCGTTGGCGATTTCGGGGATGTCGCGCTCAAAGAGGCGCTTCAGCAGGCCGGGATGGGCACGGGACACGATGAGGTCGTAGCCTCTATTGCCCTTCTCCGGCCCGCCTGCTTTGAGCAAGTAGACCTGAAGGGTCTGGCCGGGGTAGTACCGCTCCGTGGGCACCTGCTCCTCTTTGGGGAGCAGGGCTTCCACGGAGGTATCCACCCGCAGGATCCAGTTTCCCCCCTCCTCCCGTTCCACACGGGCGGGGAGGATTTCGCCCACTTTGCTGGCGAACTGGGCGACGATTTGCTCCCGTTCGGCGTCCCGCAGGCGCTGAAGGAGTACCTGCTTGAAGGTCTGGGCGGGGATGCGCCCCGGCGAGACGGCCTGGGTCTCTATCTCCAGTACATCCCCCACTTTGGCGGCGGGATTGCGGCTGCGCGCCTCAAGGAGGGAGATTTCCTTCTTGGAGTCGGTAACTTTCTCCACGACGGTCTGCTGGGTGTAGACCTTCACATCCCCGGTGAGGGGGTTGAGGCGCACGGTGATGTTGCGCCCCTCCACAGCGGGGTCTTTGCGGAAGGCCGCGACGAGGGCTGCCTCGATGGCGGCAATGACCTTCTCCCTCGGCAGGTTGCGTTCTGCCGAGAGTTGGGTAACGGCCAGCAGGAAGTCGCTTTTCATGCTCCCACCCTCACGCGGCGCCCGCGGTAACAAAAGAGTGGGTTTCAGCCCACTCCTTCCCACCCTATACTATACCATCGGAGGGGATCCGACGCAAGGTGCGGGGGATGCCCGCCCCTAAAGGGTTGTCCCCGGAAAGGAGGCGCTGTGCCCTATTCCACGCTGGAGATAGAGATGGGTGCGGGCTGGGCAATGGTGGCCCTTAATCGCCCCGAGCGTTTGAATGCCATCACCCCCGAGATGCAAACTGAACTGGAGCAGGCTCTGATGGAGCTGCGCGCCCAAGAGGTGCGCGCCCTGATTGTCACGGGGCGGGGACGGGGGTTCTGTTCGGGGGCAGATGTGTCGGGTCTGGCGGGGGCGCGGGGTGAAGGGGCGTCGGCTCTGGCAGGAGGGCCAGCGGGCCGATTGCGTCGACCCCTCGGCTGGCCCACGGGCCTCCTGTTTCGCTTTGGGCGTCCCACGATAGCCGCTGTGAACGGCGTGGCAGCGGGGGCGGGCCTCTCCCTGGCTTTGGCCTGCGACATCCGCCTGGCGGCCGAGAGCGCCCGCTTCTCCGCCATCTTTGTCCGCCGCGGGCTGATGCCGGACTACGGATGCACCTGGCTTTTGCCTCGGTTGATCGGCCCCTCGCGCGCCTACGACATGATGTACACGGGGCGGATGGTCTCGGCCCAGGAGGCGGAGCGGTGGGGTCTGGTCAGCAAGGTGGTGCCCGACGATCGCCTGCTGGAGGAGGCCAAGGCTTTGGCTTCGGAACTGGCCAAAGGCCCCCCCTTGGCCTTGGAGGCCATCAAGGCGGCGGTGCAACGGTCGTTGGAGACCCCGCGCCTGGAGGAGCACCTCCTGGTCGAGGCGTACGGGCAAAGCGTCCTGATGCAAACCGAGGACCACCAGGAGGGGGTGCGTGCCTTCCTGGAGAAGCGGGAGGCCCAGTTTAAGGGGCGCTAGACGGCCCCCTCCCGCTGAGAGCGCTGGGCCACGGCACGACGAATAAACTCCACAATGTCCTTCGTGGAGGATCCCGGCCCGAACACCTCGGCGACGCCCATGCTCTTGAGGGCGACCTTGTCCTCCTCGGGGATGATGCCCCCTACCACGACGACCACATCTCCCATGCCCCGTTCCCGCAGGCCTTGCAGAATGGGCGGTATCAGTTCCATATGGGCACCCGACAGGATGCTCAAGCCCACTACATCCACATCCTCTTGCAAGGCGGCTTCCACGATCATCTGGGGAGTTTGGCGGATGCCGGTGTAGATGACCTCCATGCCGGCGTCCCGCAGGGCGCGGGCCACCACTTTGGCCCCCCGGTCGTGGCCGTCCAGGCCGGGCTTGGCCACCAGCACACGGATGGGAGGCGCCTGCACCATAGTCCCTCACCTCCTCACCCTTGCTGGACTAATTCTATCAAAACGCCTCGGGTGGATTTCGGATGCAGGAAGGCGATACGCCCCGCGAGACCATGGCGGGGCTCCGTGTCTATAAGGGTCAGCCCTTGGGCGGCCAGGCGCTGCAAGGCCCCGGAGAGGTCGTCCACCACGAAGGCGATGTGATGGAGGGCTTCTCCCCGCTGGGCGACGAAGCGCCCCACCCCCGTGTGGGGGTCGGTGGGCTGAATCAGTTCCAAGCGTGTTCCCCCTTGCAAGGGGATGAGACATCCCAAGACCTTCTGGTCGGGCACCTCCTCTACCGTTACGGTGGTGGGCAGGCCAAAGACCTGCTGGTAAAAGCGCAGGGCGGCGTAGATATCGGGGGTGGCGATAGCGATGTGGTCCAGAGAGCGGGCGACGCAAGGGGTGGTCATAAGCGCCTCCTCAGAGGGGGATGTGGAAGGCCCCGTCGGGCACCCGAAGTCTTACAGGTCGGGCACACCTCCGCACGCCATCTCTTCGTGGCGGGCGACGCTCTGCACATGTAACTTTACCCCATAGAAACGCGGTGGGGATTGTGGGCCACAACGCTTGTTGGGTGAAGGGAGGGGGCCAACAGTTCTGTAACGGGAAAGCCGACGCAGTCCCACCGGTGGGCTCGTGAGGGGGGTGTCTGCCCCGTGCGGGGGCGACCGCTTTGACTGCTTGAGCCGTTGCCCTTGCAGAAACTCCCCCACCTGGCTTGTCCCCCTTGTCCCGATCCGGGGGAGTGTTGTTTACATAGTGGCGGGGGTTGTCCCCTGGCATCTTGTTTCTGGAAAGGCTGGAGCAGCGCTCTACCGCCCGAGCAGGTGGCGGGCGATGATGAGGCGTTGCACTTCGCTGGTGCCTTCGTAGATGGTCAACACCCGGGCATCCCGATATAGGCGCTCCGCCAGCGCTGGGCTGAAGTAGCCGTAACCCCCGTGCAGCTGCACCGCCCGGTCGGCACACCACACCGCCGTCTCCGACGCCATCCACTTGGCCATGGACGCCTCTTTAATGAAGGGCTGGCCCGCGTCGTGGAGCATGGCTGCCTGGAGCGTCAGGAGCCGGCTGGCCTCCACCCGTGTCGCCATCTCCGCCAGGGTGAACTGGGTGTGTTGGAAGTCGGCGAGGCGCTGACCGAACACCATCCTCTGCTGTACATAACTAGTGGCTACATCCAGCGCCGCCTGGGCGATGCCGACACACTGGGCGGCCACCGAGATGCGGGAGGCGTCCAGTATCTGCATGGCGACTTTGAAGCCCTGCCCCTCGGGCCCGAGGCGGTGGCTTTCAGGGACCCAGACCTCGTCCAAGTGCACCATCCCCGTGTCCGAGGCGCGCATGCCCATCTTACCGTGCAAAGGCGTGGTGGAGAGGCCCTTGGGGCGACCGTCTATAAGGAAGCAGGAGATGCCCTTGGCCCGTTTGGTGCGGTCGTGGGTGGCGAACACAATGAACACATCGGCGACGGTGGCGTTGGTGATGAAGGTTTTCGTGCCCGTGAGCACGTAGCCCCCGTCTCGCCAGGTGGCGGAGGTCTGCAGGCCGGCGGCGTCGCTCCCTCCGCTGGGCTCTGTGAGGCAGAAGGCTCCGATACGCTCGCTCTTGAGCATCGGGGGCAAAAGACGCGCCTTCTGCTCCTCGGTGGCGAAGCGCTGAATCACCTGCATGGCCAGGGAGAGGTGGGCCAGATAGGTAACGCTGGTGGCGGCGCAGGCGCGGGCGATTTCCTCTATGGCTACCACAAGAGCCTTAGTGGTTCCCCCGGAGCCGCCGTATTGGGGGTCAATGGTCAGCCCCGTGAGGCCCAGGGTAGCCAGGGCGCGCATGTTCTCCCAGGGGAACTGGGGGTGGGCATCCAGGTGAGCGGCCTTGGGAGCCAGTTCCTTTTCGGCGAACTCCCGCACGGTTGTGCGCAGGAGGCGCTCCTCTTCCGTGAGCAGGATGTCGGGCATGGCTTCCTCCTATGGGTGTGCGGTTGTGAGCGCAGGGCGGGAGGGGTCTCCCTGGTCAGCACAGGGGCGCGGGGGAGCCCATCCCAGTTCCTGCAGGCGTTGGGCGGCCCGCTGATAGTAGGTGGCGTCCTGCTCCACCCCGAGGCAGTGGCGTCCCATCTTCCAGCATACCGCAGGGACGGTGCCCACGCCCATAAAGGGGTCCAACACCCAATAGCCGGGCTGGCTGTGGCGATGCAGGAGGCGGGCGATGAGGTACTCGGGCTTTTGGGTGGGGTGGCCCCAGCGGGCGCGCTCGGCCCCCATGCAACTGGGGCCGCGGATGTAGTTATGGGCGGCGAAGCCTTTTTGGGTCTCCCATTTGCGGAAGAAGGGGCGTCCCTTGACGGCGTAGATGATGGCCTCGCAGGCGCTCTTGTAGGTGGGGACATGCACCACCCCATTGGTCTTGTGCCACACGATGGTGGTCTTGTAGGTGCATCCCAAGGCGGTCAGCACATCCTCATAGTCCCCGATGCGCTCAAAGGGGGAGAAGATGAGAAGGGCAGAGTCCTTCTTGAGCAAGCGGGTAACGACAGGCTCCAGCCACGAATAGTCGGTGTTCTCCACGGCGTCCCAGGGGCCGAAGTCGCGGTTCTGGTGCTTCTGCCAGGGGAGGGCGAAGTAGGACTTGCGGGGGGAGTTATACGGAGGGTCGGTCAGGAGCAGGTCAAACTGCATATCCAGGTGCAGAAGGACATCGGGGGTGCGGCCGTAGA